>NZ_JAHHPQ010000376.1:0-5818 GCF_024606245.1 Endozoicomonas sp. SESOKO2 | reverse complement strand
GCATCAAGGTGACACAATACATTACCAATCGGCAACACCAGAAAACCCTGATTCAGATCCTGATTCACGAGCGGCTGAGTCCAAGCGGGATCTGGAGCTTGCCATAAGTGTATTTAGTCAGGCGGCAAAAGTAACTCCTGAAAATTTTCTTATCTCCCCTGATGGCCTTTTTCGATCGCTGGCACCAGTACTCATGGGGGCTACTGGAGAAACCAGGCGATTGCTTCAAAGCTACCTGGGAGATAAATATTCTGAGCCATCCCCTGCAGCAGCAACCGCAACATCTTCTGCACAGGACGACTACTTCGTCTCGAACACTATGCTCTTGTCCGATGAACTTGAAATTAAGGAAACTTATCGTGAGAAAGTTAAACAAGTAAACGTCGATGTTCGTGAAAACATCAAGTTCGACGACGATGTATCTATAGAAAGCCTTGCTGATGAGCTCAACAAACTATTTAGCGAATTAACCCATGGCATGGTCCCAAAATTTTGCCAAGCCAGCCAATGGGAGCCAGATACCACCGTGGCACTCATAAATTCTATTTACTTCAAAGCGCTTTGGGAAAGCTCTTTTAAAGTCCGAAGTGCAGGTTTATTTACTTTACGCGACGGCCAGAGAGTCACTTTGGACAAATTTATGCTGGGTGAAATCAGTTCCACCCAATACACAAGTCACAATGATTGGCAAGCAGTCGCCGTTCCTTACCGGGGAGCCCATGAAATGATTTTCGTTTTACCTCCCGAAGGGATAATGCCCCATGAGATATCAGCAGATATAATAATGGCATTATTTTCATCATTAAACTCCAAACAATCATGCCCATCATGTTCAAAAATCACTATTGGACTTCCACCCTTTAAAGTTGATTCGGACATTGAATTGAGCTACTTTCTGAGAAAAACACCTCTGCGTCCTATTTTTACAAGGCACCTCGAATTAGGAGCTATGCTATCTAATGGTCCAGGTGTTTTGCTTAATCTGGTTCGTCAACATTGCGCAATTGAGGTCAATGAAAATGGGACCCGAGCCGCAGCTGTCACACGCATCTCTACAACGAGAGGAGGGGGAGGGGGCAATCAGAGAAAATCCATCCAATTTAATCGACCATTCCTTTATGTATTGCATAATAAATTAACAAATAGAATCATCTTCATTGGGCAGATACTTGATCCTCGCAGCACTTCGGAATCGGATATCGGGTACCGGTAGCCATTAATCAGGTAAGGGGAGCCTCACGACTCCCCTCACCCTTTCGTTGCAATTGAGAGAAAATAGTGTTCTCAGAAATTTACGGGGAAATAGCTGTCGAGAAAAAATGAATCTTTAATTTTTACAGCATCAGCTGCCTCTGACCCTTAAGCTGGTACAATTTTTGGGCACTAACCAAAAAACCACCCTATATTGAATTTCGTACAACGTTCCTGAGGGCAACTGTCCAGTAAAAAGTGAGATTATATTGAGACAAGCCCTGATATTAAGAAGACAGGGTGCTAACATGGTACTATCAAACAAGTCTCCCGTTATAAACTTGCAGTACAGTCGTGTTCTGCTGTCAGTCAGTTTGCTTCATTTCCTTTCGCTACCCTCGCCACTTCAGGCCGAGACCTGTGACACCTACGACTTCAATCAGAATCGTGAAAGATTTTCACTCTCCCCAGCGTTTCATGAAAAAAATCCTGACGAGGAACTTCAATATGACACAATGCCCTCCCAATCGGCAATACCAGCAAATCCTGATTCAAATCCCGGTTCACAGTCGGATGAATCGCAGGGGAATCTGGAGCTTGCCATAAATATATTTAGCCAGGCAGCAAAAGAAACGCCTGAAAATTTTCTTATCTCCCCTGATGGCCTTTTCAGATCACTGGCACTAATACTCATGGGGGCTACTGGCGAAACCAGGCGACTGCTACAAAGCTACCTGGGGGATAATTACTCTGAGTCATCCGGTGCAACAGCATCAATCGCAACATCTTTTGCACGGGACGAATACTTCATTGAGAATTGTTTGCTCTTGTCCAGTGAACTTGAACTTCGGGAAACTTATCGTGAGAGACTTAAACAAATAAACGCCGATATTCGTGATAAAGTCGACTTCTTCGACCGTGTATTTTTACAAAACCTCGCTGATGAGCTCAACAGACTATTTAGCCAATTAACCCATGGCATGGTTCCTCAATTTTGCCACGTCGACCAATGGCCCCCAGATACCACCTTGGCACTCATAAATTCTATTTACTTCAAGGGGCTTTGGGAAAGGTCTTTTAATGTCCGAAATACAGGCGTATTTACCTTACCCAATAACCAGAGAGTTGTTTTAGAGCAGTTTATGGAGGAGGAAATCAGTTCCATACAATACACAAATCATAATGATTGGGAGGCAGTTACTGTTCCTTACCAGGGGGCGCATGAAATGATTTTGGTTTTACCTCCGGAAGGTATAATGCCTCATGAGATATCACCAAAAATAATAAAAGCATTATTTTCATCCTTAAACTCTGAAGAATCACGCCCATCATATTCAAAAATCTCTCTTGGACTTCCACCCTTTAAAGTTGATTCGAACATTGAATTGAAGAAATTTTTCGATAGAACAGGTTTACATTCTCTTTTTACAAACCCCCTCGAATTAGGAACTATGCTATCCGTCACTCTACCTGTTTACATTAATGTGGTTCGTCAACATTGCGCAATTGAGGTTAATAAAGATGGAACCCGAGCCGCAGCTGTCACACACATGTCATTTTCGAGATCGTTTGTGGAGAGCAATCAGAGAAAATCAATCCAATTTAGTCGACCATTTCTTTATATATTGCATAATAAAATAACCAAAAAAATCATCATAATTGGACAATTACTAGATCCTCGGAGCACTTCAGGAGCGGGTACCCATTAATCGGAACAGGGGGGCCTCTTGACTCCCCTCACCTTTTTGTCGTGAGCAACGAGGGAGTGCTTTAATTGCGAGCTACCAGTTTCCTCACGCACTCTGGCCCCTTGTTTGAGACGTTATTCACCACTCTGCCCACTTTATAAAAAGACAGCTTGCTAACCTTCTCAGCCGGGTTGCTCAGACTGTCAAAAACCGTCTCATAATTTTCACCCAGCCAATCGTTAGCCTGTTTCTGTTGCAACAAAACAGGCATTCTTTCGGTCAACGGTGATATATCGCCGATAGCAGGGCAAGTGAGGATTGCACAGGATTCGAAACTTAGTTGGTCATCCACAGGATAACTTTCCCAAAGACCGGCAAAGAGACATAATCCACCCGACTTCGGTCGTATATACCAGGGCTGACTGCGGTCCCGCACTTTCTGCCAGTCGAACCAGCCATCAGCCAGAACCAGACAACGTCGCTTTTTCAGGGCATTGCGAAACATCGGTTTGTCGGCAACGGTTTCGATTCTGGCATTAATCTGGGCTCTGGAAAAATCCTGCAGCCAGTGAGGAACCAACCCCCACTTAACCCGAGCATTTTCTAAATCGCCCTGATTATTATGTTTGACAATAAGCACCTGTTCGCCAGGCGCAACATTGTAGGACGGGATATTGGCTTCTGGCTGACGAATACCCAGCCAGCTCAGGCTGATCTGGTCGGCCATCAACGTATAACGACCACACATAATCAGTCTTCCTGAACCTCAGCAGAGTCTTCCAGAACGGGAGACGCCTTGAGGTAATCTTCGATCATTGCTTTGGCCAGACCGGCATCGCCATCTTCAACGTAGAGCGCTAGCAAACCGCTAGCGGGTAGTTCACCAACGGCCCCCGTCAAATAGCTACCTCCCAGATGGCAGGCAATGCCATGGTTCAACAGAACATCCTTGAGGCACTGGGCCTCAAGGAGATTATCAGGACAGAATATTTTAATCATACTTTTATAAAAACACAGCCACCGTCGTAAAGCCAGCTTACTTCAGATAGACCGTCCTGATCTGACTGATCAGTTCATTTGCTTTAGCTCTCTGGGCAGGGTTAAGCAATTCAGACAGTTCCTGCTTCTGTTTACGGGCCGCAGTCTGAAAATCTCCCGCAGAATCTTCCAGACTCAGAGCAGTCCAAATATAAGCAGCAATCAGGTTACGGTCTGTACCTGCTCCCTCATAATAGGACTTCCCCAGCTCGTACTGAGCCTCTGCACTCTTGCCTTCCCGACCTGCCGCACGTTCGATCAGTTGAAACCCTTTTCCGGGATCTTTGGTGACACCACCCAGCCCCTCTCGATAGGCCTTACCCAGCAACAGTTCCGCCTGAACATTGCCCTGGTTCGCCAGAGGTTCCAGTAGAGAAAGGGTTTGACTGGCATTTTCCGGCTTCGCTTTACCAGCCACCAACAGGCTACCCACTTCAAGTATGGCCTGCTCGTCGCCGGAGCTGGCCTGCTTAAGCAGGCTGGAAAAGTCAGCAGTCCAACCGCTCAGGGAAAACAGCAATGAGAAGGCCAGCAGCCCACCGCAGCACTTTTTATTCAATGACATCTGCTACCTCTAGCCATTTTGAGCAGACGACTGCCCAGTTATTTCATTATTGGAACGCTGATGTGTTCGTAGGGGCGGAGTATACACACTCGAGACAGGGAATACTGCAAGGTTTCAATTTTGAATAACTCATAAATCAGTGAAACCCACATCAACAAACATACATACACCCACCCACCTTAATTCTCAAACCGTTACAAAGTGCCACAACCCCGCTACAGACCCTTTGTTTTAATACCTATATACTCAACGGTTTAACTCACCGCTGTTATATAAGGCAATAATCCCGAACAGATGGAACGCTTTGAAGAAATCCGCCCCTATCACGATCGAGAGGTAAGGCCTGTCCTGAACCGCCTGTTGCTGGACCGTGAACTGATTCAGGCGCTGGTACATCATCAGTACCCCAACATGCCAGGCTTCCTTGGTGGTGTTGCGAGCTGGCTGACTGCTATGAGACTGCGCTACAAGCTAAAGAACATTCATAACATTGATGGACTGCAGGAGGTCATTGAACCTTACCTGACCCGTGTCATTGAAGGCAGCACTTCCGGCATCAGCTTTTCCGGACTGGACCAACTCGACAAAGAGCAGGCTTACCTGTTCGTGTCTAATCACCGGGACATCGTTATGGATCCTGCCTTTGTCAATCTCGCTGTTTATAAACAGGGCATGCAAACCGTTCGAATAGCCATTGGTGACAACCTGCTGCAAAGACCTTTTGTCAGTGATCTGATGCGCCTCAACAAAAGTTTTATCGTCAAACGATCCATAGAAGGCCGCCGGGAAAAGCTCAAGGCTTATCAGACACTGTCAGCCTATATTCATCATTCCATTGATACCGGGCATCCCGTCTGGATCGCCCAGAGTGAAGGACGGGCAAAAGACGGTGATGACAAAACCGACTCCGCCATCATCAAGATGTTTCATATGAGCCGAAAAGCTGCGGATACTTCTTTTGCCGACAGCATTCGTTCCATGAACCTGGTACCCGTATCAATTGCTTACGAATACGACCCCTGCGATCTGGCCAAAGCCAGGGAACTCTTCGCGACTGAAGCCCAGGGCAATTATGAAAAGTTCGAAGGTGAAGACCTTCAAAGCATCGTGACTGGCATTAATGGTTTCAAAGGCGGTGTCCATGTAGCTTTTGGCACACCGCTGAAGGAAAAGTATGAAAACGCCAACCAGGTTGTTGAAGAAGTGGATCGTCAGGTTCATCAGAACTATTACCTGTTTGCTTCCAATCTGATTGCCTTTGATCGACTCCGCAGTGCCTATCCCCATGTGACAGAGTGTTCTTTAAAAGCCCTATTTGAAAAATTTTGCCCGGATG
>NZ_JAHHPQ010000375.1:0-1462 GCF_024606245.1 Endozoicomonas sp. SESOKO2 | reverse complement strand
GCCCACTGCATAAACTTGCAGCGGTTAACCACTTCGTCCAGCTCTTTCTCTGTGCCCAGCTGTTCATCGGAACTGCGCTCCCGATGCTCAACCACATCGGAACGGCTTTCCAGCTCAGAGATTCCCCAGTCTTCCAGAGCTACGTCTACTTCCGTGGCGGGTACACGACCACGCTCCAGAATATCCAGAACATACCCGGTGCCATCGGGGATCGTCTCACCCGTAGCAGGATCAACCCAGGCATTCAGACCCTGTTCATAGTTCTGCTCACCGCACATTGGCAGACCGATCAGGTTGCCAAACCCTTTACCGGTCAGGTAACTCTGAGAAGGAAAGAACCGATCAAAGGTAGAGAAGTCCTCGTCTTCACTGATCGCCCCCGACTCCGCCATAAGATAACGACCCATGGCTCTGGCTTTTGCCGCTGGCACCGGAGCATCAAAGAAGATCCAGACGTGATAACCCTTGCCGCTTTTCGACCGTTCAATATGTGCACTGAGTTCCTGACCTTCGCAGATCTCCCAGAAGTTTTTCACCTCGTTCCAGACCGCTTTCGGGTTCAGGGTTCCGTCATGGTCATCGAAGTCAGCAGCCAGAAATTTCACCTGCTCATTGCGATCAATGGGATACACGCCCAGGCGCTCTTTGCCACGCAGGTGCAATGAAACGGTGTCCGTGTTCAGCGGTTTGAGCAGAAAGCGTCGATCCTCCTTAAAGGTATCCAGCTCGCCTTCTTTTAGTTCGTAGTCTTTCTGAATGGCTCGACCACGCCAGGGCGACCAGCCACTGATCGGTTCGTCTTTGTCTCGGGGGGTAAAGCAATAATGGCGGGGAGCTACTTCCCTACGACCGCCGACCAGCTCAAGCAAATGCCCGGCCAGGTCTCTCAATTCGTCCGGTGTCCTTGGCCAACTCATTATTCATCCTCTGGCAGGCAGGGTTTATAGATGTCGTTGTAATCCATAGCGACACCGTACTCTGCCAGGATATTGATAATTTCAGCGGCCACTGTGTAAGGGGGATATGACTCACCTTTTGACCATCGGTATAGAGTAGAGCGATCCACGTCCAAACGGTCACGAAGCACAGAGACCACCGGGGGACGGGGCTTTTGTCTAAGGAGATTCTGAAAAGGAGTGATCATAAATGGCCTCAAGTGCGAGAATAATCGACTATTCTGGTGTATTGAATGCACAAGAAAACAGGAAGCCACACATGAAACGTGGTGAACTGGCTGCCGTATACAGATTTCAACCAATACGGGAGACTGGTGTAGTGAATGAACCAGTTGAGACAGGCCCGATAAACATGGCAATACCCGGAGACAATGTTCGCAGACTCAGACTCGAAAAAGGCTGGTCCATGCGAGAGCTGGCAGAGCGTTGTGTGACCGAAGAAAAGACAATGGATCACACAACCATCATGCGACTGGAGAAGGACAAGGGCTATACCCGTGCCACTC
>NZ_JAHHPQ010000374.1:0-1103 GCF_024606245.1 Endozoicomonas sp. SESOKO2 | reverse complement strand
GTCAATCACTACCAGCCTGCGCCGGTTCAGGTGACACCAAAGCCCCCCTGATTTCGGTGATTTTCGCGACACCATCCTGACTGGCGGTGACCACATGGCAACAATCGGCACTGAATGTGGCTGAGTTGACTTCATCCTGATGTGAAATGGAAGCTTTCACTACCCATGATCCATCGATCTGCTGGCCAATGATTTTCGCTGTTTTATCTCTACTGGCAGTCACCACATGGCGACCATCAGCGCTGAAGAAGGCTGAATCGACCTCTGCGTCATGAGCAATGGTGACTTGTTCTTCCCAGTTTCCACCGGCCTTCAGACCATAGACCTTCACCGTCTTATCATGGCTGGCGGTCACCAGGTGGCAGCCATCGGCGCTGAAAGTGGCTGATGTCACCAAACCTTTATGGAAAATAATGGCTTTTGGTTCCCATGATTCATCGGCCTTCTGACCACAGATTTTCACTGTACCACCTATACTGGCAGTCACAATATGGCTGCTATCGGGGCTGAAGGAGGCTGAAATGACCCAGCTAGAATGGCGAATATCAGCCTGTGCTTCCCACGACCCATCAGCCTTCTGGCCACAGATTTTCACCATGTAGGGGAAATCGAGGCTGGAAGGGGGGAACATCATCGGATCGTTCTCAGGCATTTTACCGATGGTCAACACATGAGCGCCGTCGTGACTGAAGGTGGCAAACGTGACATGACTAATATCTGGAATGGAGCCTGTCTCCAGCCATGATCCATCGTCCTCCTGACTATGGATTTTCGCACTGTCAGCACCACCGGCGGTGGTTATCAGATAGCGCCCGTCAGCGCTGAAGGTAGCTGAGAGGATCGAATCATCATGGGAAATTCCAGCTTTTGGTACCCACGATCCATTAGCTTCCAGACCATAGATTTTCGCCGTGTTATCATAACTGGCGGTCACCACAAGAGTGCCACCGGGACTGAAGATGGCTGAGCTGACCATAGAGTCATGTGTAATAGTCACTTTTGCTTTCCATGATCCATCAGCACTATGACCATAGATTTTCGCCGTGCCATCATCACTGGCGGTGACCAAATGATTGCAATCGGGGCTAAAGGTAGCTGAGTTG
>NZ_JAHHPQ010000373.1:0-4217 GCF_024606245.1 Endozoicomonas sp. SESOKO2 | reverse complement strand
TGTACCTCTTCAGGCAAATGGAAGAATGTAGGTTCAATGTTGTCCTGTACCCTAATATCCCTGCCCAGACTGACAGCTGTTTGCGCTCTCTCCAATCGAGGTTGCTCGGGTATTAGCGAGAGTGAAACGCCAATAATGCTGGAATTGCTGTTCGTAAGGTGCATGTCTGTTTCTCCAAAGCTCCAAAGTCAGTATTTATCCTCGTTTTGAAGGGATATTTAAAAATGATTGAAAGGTTAGAACTGGCTTTAGGATGAAAGTTCATAACACTAAGGTCAGTGAAACTAACCAGGAACAGCGCCCTGATCCGGGAAAATGCTTTGCATGGTCATTTCTGCAAAAAGTGCTTCTAATGGTCCCCTGCCGTTAACGGGTTTTTCGCTCATCCGATTATCCATCTTTGCCAAATAGTTCAGTGATTCTCGCGGTGTAATCATAACTGACGGTCAACACATATCGGCTATCGCCGCTGAAGGTGGCTGAGCTGAGTTTATCCTTGTGTGAAATGATGGCTTTTTCCAGCCATGATCCATTGCCCGCCTGACCATAAATTTTCGCCGTATTGTCGCCACTGGCGGTCACCACATGGCAGCCATCGGGACTGAAGGTGGCTCTTCGGACGAGGTCTTTGTGGTAAATAGTGCCTCTTACTTCCCATGATCCATCGGCCTGCAGGCCATGGATTTTTGCCGTGTGATCGTCACTGGTGGTCACCAGATGGCTGCCATCGACACTGAAGCTGGCTGAGTTGATCCAATCCTTGTGGGTAATGTTGGCTTTTTCTTCCCATGATCCATCAGTCTGCAGGCCATGGATTTTTGCCGTGCGATCGCTACTGGTGGTCACCACAAGACTGCCACCGGGGCTGAAGCTGGCTGTGTTAACCGCCTCTTTGTGTTGAATGGTGACTTTTTCTTCCCATGACCCATCGTCCTGCAGGCTATAGATTTTTGCCGTGTGATCCCCACTGGCGGTCACCACATGGTCGCCATCGGCGCTGAAGGTGGCTGAATAGACTGTATCCTCATGGGAAATGGTGGTTGTGACTGCCCATGATCCATCGTCCTCCTGACCATAGATTGTCGCAGCTTTATCTTCACTGACGATCACCAAATGACGGCCATCGACACTGAAGCTGGCGGAGATGACCGGAGTATTATGGTTAATAGTGTATTCAGCTTCCCATGATCCATCGGTCTCCTGGCCATAGATTTTCACCGTCTTATCCTCACTGGCAGTCACCACATGGCTGCCATTAGCACTGAAGGTGGCTGAGCGGATTCGATCCTTATGGGAAATGATGGCTTTTACCTTCCATGCTCCATCATCCTCCAGACGACAGATTTTCGCCTCGCCATCGTGACTGGCTGTCACCACATGACGGCCATCATTACTAAAGGTCGCTGATATGATCCAGTCAGTATGGAGAATGGGGGCTTTTTCTGACCATGATCCATCGGTCTTCTGACTAGCGATTTTTGCTGTTTTATCCAAGCTTGCGGTCACCACATGGCAGCTATCAGCGCTGAAGCTGGCTGTGATGATATAGCGTGAATGGGTAATTTGGGCTTTTGTCACTGGCTTGAATATTTCACATTGAGACATCAGTTTACTGTTGGTGAAAAGTAACAAAGCAGGAAAATGAATATTCTTTCGTTGTTTTATGAGAGACTCGACAGTGCCCGTATCCGCAAACGAGCTCAACCAATCACGGAGTTGTTGGTCATCTTTTGCCGAAAAGAAGGTCTTCATTTGATATTGGTTTGATAAAGAAAACCGACGATACCAGGCTCTTTCCTGAGCTCTCTCTTTTTTAACAAGAGTGTGAAGGTATTTGCATACCTTTGCTAAACGGGCAACCCCTCGAACATCCAAATATCGAATAATTTTGGACTGAATCTCTTCAGGCAAATGGAAAAATGTGGGTTGTATTTTGTCCTGTACAGCCACTTTCCTGCCCAGACTGAAACCCGTTGGCAGAACTTCCAATCGAGTTCGTTTAGGTGGTGGCGAGAGTGAGCCGTCAATGCCGGAAATGCTGTCCATAGTTGTCATACCTTATTTCTGAAGGGCTCAAAGTCATTATTTATCCCGGGTTAGAGACGACATTTAAAATTGATTGAAAGATTAGAACTGGTTTTAGAATGAAAGTTCATAAAATTGAGGTCAGTGGAATCAGGCAATAACAGCGCCCTGATCCGGGAAAGTTTTACGCTCATCCGATCATCTATCTTTCCTTCCTTTCCTACTGAGTTCAGTGATTCTTGCTTTGTTATCTCTACTGACGGTTAACACATTTCGGCCATCGGTGCTGAAGGTGGCTGAGGTGACCGCTCTCTCGTGGGAAATGGTGGCTTTTCGTCGCCATGAACCATTGGCTCTCAGAGCATAAATTATCGCGGTTTTGTCGCAACTGGCCGTCACCAAAAGGCAACCATCGGCACTAAAGGTGGCTGAATTGACCCAGCCTTTGTGGACGATGGTGACTTTTTTTACCCATGATCCATCGTCCTCCCGACCATAAATTTTCGCCGTGTTATCTTTACTGGCAGTGACTAAATGGCGGCCATCGGTGCTGAATGTGGCTGAGTTGATGAAAACATCATGGGAAATCGTGGCTATTGCTTGCCATGATTCATCGTCCTGAAGGCTACATATTTTCGCAGTATCATCAAAACTGATGGTGACCAGATGGCGGCTATCGGCGCTGAAGGTGACTGATATGACAGGACTCTTATGGGTAATGGTGGTTTTTACTTCCCATGACCCATTGTCCTTCTGGCTATAGATGTTCAGCGTGTCATTTTCACCGTTGACCGTTATATGACGGCTGTCGGGACTGAAGCAGGCCGAAATAAGCGAACCGATCGGATTGCTAAGGTTAATGGCGGCTTTTACTTCCAATGAGCCATTGTCCCCCCAGCTAAAGATTTTCAGAGTTTCATTTTCAGCGGGGAGTAACACATGACGACCACTGGGGCTGATTGTGGCCAACGGGGCCGCCACCTCAAGGGTATTGGCGGCTTTTACCTCCCATGATCCATCGTCCATCAGACCGTAGATTTTCAAAGTTTTATCCGTACCGGCCACCACTGCATGACGACCATCGGCGCTGAAGCTGGACGACAGGGTCGTAGCATTATGGTTAATAGTGTATTTTGCCTGCCATGATCCATCGTTCTCCTGACCATAGATTTTCATCGCGCCATTGAAAATGACGTTCACATAGCGGTCATCAGCACTGAAGGTGGCTGACCCGATCCAGCCCTCATGGGTAATGGTGGCTTTTAATGCCCATGAACCATCGTCCAGCTGGCCATAGATTTTCGCAGCTCTACTGTCTCTACCGACGATCAGCATATGACGGCTGTCGGCACTGAGGATAACCGCGCCGATTCGACCATTGTGGTTAATAGTGGCTTCTGATTTCCATGAGCCATCGGTCTTCTGGCCAAAGATTTTTACCGTATTATCAAAACTGGCGGTCACCAGGTGGCTGTTATTGGCGCTGAAGGTGGCTGTGAAGATACCTCGACGATGGGTAATTTCGGCCCTTGTCTTCAAGTTAAATCTTTTATACTGAGCCATCAGTTTACTGTTGGTGAAAAGAAGCTGAGCAGGAAAATAAGCACCATTTTGTTGCTTTACGACTGAATTGACAGTGTTCTTATTCGCAAACGGACTCAACCAATCACCGAGTTGTTGACTGTCTTTTGTCGCAATGACGGTCTTCAGTCGATAGGGGTAGGGTGAAGAAAACCGGCGATACCACGCTCTTTCCTGAGCTTTATCTTTTTTTACGAGGTCGTGGAGATATTTGCATACCCCGGCTAAACGGGTCACCCCGCGAAAATCCAAATAGCGAATAATTTCGCCATGAACCTCTATGGGTAAGTGGAAGAATGTGGGTTCAATTTTGTCCGGTAAAGTCACTTCCCTGCCCAGACTGAAACCCGTTGGCACCCCTTCCAATCGAGTTCGTTTAGTTGGTGGCAAGGAGCCGATAATGTCGGAAATGCTGTCCATAGTGTTCGTACCTGATTCATCCCGGGTTCCAAAGTCAGTATTTATCCTCGTTCGGAAAGGGCATTTAAAATGGATTGAAAGCTTAGAGTCGGTTTTAGAAATGAAAGTTCATAACGTGGAGGTTAGTGAAACTAAACAAAAACACGCTTAATTGGAGGTCGTTTCAGAAACAGCCTGTACAGAAAACCACT
>NZ_JAHHPQ010000372.1:0-3363 GCF_024606245.1 Endozoicomonas sp. SESOKO2 | reverse complement strand
CCAATACCTGCCTGTTGTCACCGATCCTTCGGGCGCAACTTATGTTCTGGTGGACGTGCCAGAGACTAATAGCGCAGCTTTTCCGGATAATCTGCGCAATATCCTGTTTATGCTTCAGTCCTCAGGTCCGCTGACGGAGGATACGGCCCGGACGCTGATTAATACCATTCAGTCAGCCTATTCCCACCACTCAAAGTACTACCTGCCAGAACAGTGGCTCATTGAAAAAATTAACCGACTGACGCAGGTTGATCTGGTCACACTGGCCACTGAAATTAATAGCGTCGACACGCAGTATGAGATTGCTCCAAGCCTGATGCGAAAACTGTTGTTTCGCCTGGTGAGCCGCGCAGTGATGGCCCTGGAAAGCGGTCGCACACCCGATATGCAGGAGAAGCTCCTGATCGCAGAATTATCCTCCCGGATCCCCGATAGTAATACCATGGTCGTCGAGCTCCCGCCTCCGGAAAGCCGTGAACGCCTGGTTTCCCTGGACCCTTTGCTGCCCTTCGGACAGGATATCCATTCTCGCTCGCGAATCACCCTGGGCGCTCGTTCGCCATTTTTTTTCTCAACCATTGAGGATCGTGCCTATCGCTCTCAGTTGCGTGAGCTGGCGCAACTGGGCGGATTGCCTGAAGAGCTTGAGCCTGTGCTTCGTTATTTCGACAGACCTAATGAGCTCATCGATAGCCTTATGGCCTGGCGCAAATGGGAGATAGAGACTGGTATTAAGAAAAAAAGGCCGGATCTTGATCTTCGGCTGGAGCACAACCGTTTGATCGCGGACAGTCAGGTGAATGTCTTGCAATGGGAATTAGAGAGGCCTGTCATCATTCAGGTTGGACTGTCAGATGTACGACCAGATTCGTCTGATACCCGTCTGGCCCGGGTGATAGCCCAATCCTACGGGATGGCGCTGTTCCTGCAACTGCGGTCAGATTATGCAGCCCCACGCGATATCGTCAGGGCCATGGAGATATGGCAAACGGATTACCGTGATGATCCTGATGGTGAATACAGTTTTGACAAGAGTCTGACACTGCGGCAGTTACCGGAAACAAGAGATCAGCTTTACCAGACACTGATCCTTGACAGTGATGATCGCGATCTTCAGTTTGCCCGGGGCGATGTAGATGATTTCCAGCATGCACTGGAGGTATTGTTTCGGGAAAAGAATCTCGCCCGTTCGGTCAGAAACGTTTTTCGCCACCTTGCAGTAGAGCCGATGACCTTTGTTGATACTTTTGTAGAGGCTCTGGTTCAGGTACACACAGATTTCTGGAAACAGATGCGGGATTCGGAACTGCTGTCTGCGCTGCAGTTGAAGGCATCGGATTACCGGACATTGAAAAAACGACTAACCAACTCTCGTTTACCCGCCAAAAACAGGGGCAGATTATTATTAGATCTGGGTAATATGGAAAACCCGCCAGACAAAACTTCGTACACGGGCACAATCCCTTCTCATTACATGGACGTCTATAGCAAAGGAATAAAGGAGAACAGTCCAGGAATTATCATTGAAGTGACACCGGTTTCCTACGGCGGTCAGGGTTCGCAGTCAAAGATCGCGATCTTGTTCCCTGCCCGGTTGATCAAACATGCTCTGGAAAAGAATGCTCCTTCAGATTACTTGTTTTCAGTACAAAATAAGATTATCAAAACCCTTCGATGGCTAAGAACTACCTCTGATTTCAGGGGTTTTTCCAACACCCTGGCGAAAAAACGGAGCCAGGTCTTTGGCAACCTCCAGACTCTGGTGAATCAGGGTGTTATTGATGGTTCTGCCGGTACAGGCTTCGATCAGGTCAAAATACCCGACTCTGTCCGGCTATTACTGGTCATTATTCCTCCCGGTTCAGCCGCTAGAGAAACGCCGGAACCGGTCCTGATCAATAATGCCGGTTGTGTCCTGAAAATGGATCCGGGCCAGTATGTCACCGAAGGCAAAATGCTGGTTGAACAACATCACACTTTATCAAACCTGATAGTTCGTTATGTGGTTGCATCCAATCTGTTGAAAGGGGTCAGCAGCGATTCACAAAGCATTCGAAAAAGAATTCTGCATGAATTTGGTGTTGAGGAACTACAAAAAAATATAGAAACTTCAGATATCCCTGTAGACACTCATAAAGGACGGATCGGTCTTGAAATAGAGTATGATGTCACAAATGTCGATGCTGAATCGAGAGTAGAACTGGCGTATACTAAATTCCCTCCTGGTGAGCGTATTAGCCAAATTTATCGTAATATGCTCGTGTCTACTGATTCAAATAATCGTCGCTCTATCATTGAAGTCATTACCGGCCCCTTAGCTCTCTCGGTTTATCTAAGTGAATCCTCGGCTTTATTTCGTGCGACCAATACGATGGCCTCTGCTTTAGCAAAAATACCTGAGGGTGGTTCTACCGTTAGCGATTTAGTTCAGGCTTATAATGACGAGCTACTGGGCAATGACCCCAATGATCAATTAAAAGATTTCCGTTTAACCAGCTTTAATGATTTTAAAAACACTAAAGTTTCATTGCTGCCTGAGGCGATAGGGGTCGGGTCGTTACCTCCTCATGTTCAGGTTAACATTGGCGTCGAACTTAGCATGCTTTGGGATATAACATCTTATATTCCCTGTCTTATAGCTCCGAGAAAAAGTGACATATTAAGGGACGTTTTTCAGTTGAGCCAGTATAAAGCCTCTCTCATTTCAGAAACACTGAATCTGAATTCTGACTTACTGAAATCCATGCTTACCATTCATTTGTACAAGCAGGCATTAGACAGTTCAACCGACAAATTTTATAGGGGTAAGATCGGGACTGCAAACACACCCATTACTCAACTTGAAGGATTACTGAGGCTGGGTACCGGCGATTTTTTAATGACGGTCATCTCTGATTTGGATGCCACACAACTCAAGTCGGCCATCCGGGATTACAGCTGGCAAGCTTTTAGTTCGTTGATGCAGCAAACGGTCAGTGAGCTGGCCACAATGGGATCCAGGGCTGAAGGGTTGGGCAGAGAGTGGAAGGTTCCCGAACAAAAACTGGAAGCCAGATTAAAATTGCTGTTTATCGACCTGTTGGATTACCGTATCGAACATGGGCAGATGACTGTTCCCTTAATTGATGCCGGAGATTTTTTCGAATTACCGCAAGGCAAAAACAAAGCATCGAAACTGGGTTACAAAGATGCCATAAATCCAGCCTCAAGTCGGGGTATCACTTCTTATTTCAATGAAGAGAATGAAGTCCGTTACCTCGGCGTTCTGGAGGTTCGGGAGCCCTGGCCTGCTCTCAGCAGGATGGGTTTTGAGCCTCCCGACCTTTTCACGACTGCACTAATAAAGTCCGTTCAGAACCCGGG
>NZ_JAHHPQ010000040.1:0-1878 GCF_024606245.1 Endozoicomonas sp. SESOKO2 | reverse complement strand
CCAGTCTACTGTCCTAAGCTTTCCGAATTTGTCAGGAAATGGGTGAGGTCAGGTGTTCCATTATCGCGCTTTATGGTTTGTGCTTTTCAGTCTGATGCTGGCGGCTTCCAGTTGGGGAAGTGTTGAGTCACCCGAGCAGAAGGCTCTCAGAAATGCCCGGAACAATCTGAACAGACTCTATTTTGATTACGTCTTTGCAGAAGAAAATGAAAGGCTGTTAAAAGCCCTCATGGTTTCAGTTCGGCGAATCTATGATCGCTATGGGCCAGATCAGTGGCTGGAAGATCACTCTGCATCAGACCATCAGACAGAAGCTCGACAGCAACTTCTTACCAGACTCGTCCGGCAGGCTACCCGCCATACTATTGCCAAAGTCACAGGTGACAATGATACGGATGAGAATGAGACGGATGACAGTTACCCGGACCGCCCCATGTTTCACCTCTTGCAGGCATTCAGTAATGCTCCAGTCATGGAGGAATCCCAAGACGTTCTTGATTGGTACCGAACCCGTCCGTTGCTGCTTCAGGGGGTCATAGCTGAAGACCGAATGGACTCTATGGAGGAGCTGATTGAGGAGGCTGTGCAGAACAGTTTCAGAGAATTTCCGTCCAACCCGCTATCCCGGGAACAGTTAGCCCGGCAACTCGGCTTTATTCTGTTAGAAATGCAGGAGCTTTTTCTCCGTGGCAAGGCGCTTCGTTCATTTAGTTTTAAGGTAGAGAAGCAAAAGCAGAACCCGGAGATTGCCAGAGACCCTGCATTTATTCTTTACCTGTCCAAGCTGACTGAAGCCTTTAACAATCATCCCACCCTTTGGCATACAGACAGCAAGCATCGTCACTATCAGGAAGGCCTCTCCGCCCTGTTTATGAAAGCCGCAGATCGTGAAGATTATGGTGATGAGTGGTACCAGCAAATTCGCAGAATTCTGAATGGTGAAAAGCCGGTCCTTGCCACTCCGCCAGCGCCCGTTCAAAAGCCTGTCGGGCATCATCCCTCGGATCTTGATGAACGGGAACGCTGGCTTAAACGTGTGTTAGGCATTCTGATAGCCGCAGAGGGCATAGCCATGGTGGCCGTGTTGGTATATTGGGTAATTGATGCATATAAAACGAAATCGCGAAGGCTGGAACGCTTGCAAGAGGATAAGCTGCAAAGGAAGTTAGGCCGGGCACTCAACAAACCCTGGCGGAAAGATCCGAAAGGAAGGGACTGGAAACCCACCGTAAC
This sequence comes from Endozoicomonas sp. SESOKO2, assembly GCF_024606245.1. Taxonomy (NCBI): domain Bacteria; kingdom Pseudomonadati; phylum Pseudomonadota; class Gammaproteobacteria; order Oceanospirillales; family Endozoicomonadaceae; genus Endozoicomonas; species Endozoicomonas sp. SESOKO2. The sequence goes on along the minus strand of NZ_JAHHPQ010000040.1, from coordinate 645 downwards.
GGACAGGGAGCAGGTCAGAGAGATCATCCAAGGGTTTGATCAAAAGGTTTGGAAAAATGTACTGATCAATGCCGGGGTTTTGAATCCCTTTTGCTGTAACATGGATCTGAATGATCTCTACATGCAGTGGTCGCTGACAGAGCTTTACGGTTATTTGAGGCAAGAAGAATATATCTTGACAAGAGAAGATAAAATACGGCGCGAAAGGGAGCAAGAGCTAAGAGAGCAAGAGCTAAGGGAGCGGGAAGAAGCGGCCAGAAGAGCCAGAGCAGCCACTTACACCGCAACAATCCATCAAAAAGAAAACAGGGAGACTTTATTTTCCCCCAATCCCAGCTTCATTTGGGACTCCTCAGATAGTGATGATGGCTTTGGTTCTACCAGCTGGGGTACACCGACTACTTTTTCAGTTCAGGGTCTGGAGGCTAGCTGGGATTGATTATTAAAGTGATGTATTTCAGTCAACAATTTCGGCAATTAAAGGGGCCGATAAGGGGGCTGACGTTGTAAATTAATTGTTTTACTCTGCACCTGCCGGTTTACTGTCCTATGCTTTCAGGATTTGTCAGGAAATGGGTTAGGTCAGGTGTTCCATTATCGCGCTTTATGGTCTGTGCTTTTCAGTCTGATGTTGGTGGCTTCCTG
>NZ_JAHHPQ010000371.1:0-4176 GCF_024606245.1 Endozoicomonas sp. SESOKO2 | reverse complement strand
CCCATGCAGAAAGTATTCCTTACTTCTACACTCTTGGAGCCTTTTACGAATGGCAGAAGGGCGATGATCAGAAAGTTCACGGTCATGACAAGAGAAATTACCATCAATCAAGCTTTCCACCTACAGCCTCAAGACAACAATGACGCCAGACATTTCAGCTTGCCGGAACAGCCATGAGCGATTAACCAAAAGCCATGAGTGATCTTAAAAGTTGTTTCCTCGTCCAGTGCGGCAATCACTTTTCACGGCAATAAAAGTATTCAGCTCTGAGGTAGTGGAATGATACATGCTCGCCCCAATACATTAAGCCTTGCAATGGCCATTGCAGTCAGCTCTTGCATTATTGGCACACAGGCACTGGCCGATCGCAAGCTGCAGACAAAATCGATCAATATTCTGGTCAATGGACATGAGGAGTATGTTCATAGTGAAGTCATGGTTGGGCCAACTTTAGGTCCTGACGAGCAGCCAATACCCAAGTCTTGTACAACCACCTACTCTGACCATGCTATAGACAGGGATAAGTATGACCTTCCTGCTTTAAGCTATACACAATTGTTTTCTGTTATGGATAGCGGCGTTTCCAGTGTTGATCTGTTTGAAACAGGCAGGAATGACGTGGCTCAGAAATACACCAAAGTCCTGAAGGTAGGCAATGAGGGAATCTTCAGGTTCACTCATAACCTTGAAGAAACGAAACTGGTCATTGAAGTCAGAGCCGGAATGACCGATCAGGATTCAGTTGAGGCTATTCGTGCTCAATTTCCCTGGCCATTTCACGTCAGTCAACCATTCGAACCGTTAACAAAAATCGCCAGCCCCGTACAACTGGCTAAAGTGTTGATTGCTGTCAGCGAAAGAGCAGGCAATCTTGGTCCGGGCGATCACTACGTTGCCCTTGCCACCATTGAAGTGGAAAAAGTTGAAGTGAATGGGCGCACCTTTATGCGTCTTATCGCTTCGGGCGATCAGCCTCCTGAACTGCAACGTCTGGGTCAATCACTTTTTGTCAATGACGACGCTCTCCTGGCAGCAGCCACCTCTGCCTATATTCAGGTTCATGTTGTGGGAGAGGATTTACAACAGCAGGCTCTTAATGAACTCCTGGCACACAGTAAACCCGTCGGCTATGTTGTACACGTCGGGGATGACACACTGGATTACCCTGTGCCTTCAGGTTACCCAAAGCTGGAAGTAGCAGAAGCTCGGGGGGAGGTGATTGTTTTCCGTGGTCAGAAGCTGAATCCGAATGATATCGCTTTTGTAGAAAATCTCCATAACCTCTGGCAAGAAGCTGAGGCTGATAACGCCGCTCCTGCAGTAGCAGCACAGGTTAAAAAATATCAGGTCAAAAGCTACCGGTACGTCATTCGAAGCAGGCAGATGGCAATACTGGAGAAGTTTGTTGCAAGGCACGGCGCTGAAATTAGCGAAGATCAACCGACGCCCCTTACAAATGAAGATAAGCTGGCGACACATGCGCTTGCATTCTACGAATATCTCCAGCAAGCATTGGCCAGTGCTATTCCAGATCAGGCAACTCCGGCAGTAAAATTTGAATTTACACTGGAACACATCAGAGCTGCTTCGTCTGTCATCACGCCAACCTGGCTGCAGATTCAACTGACAAGACACTTCAGCTTCAGACCCGTACTTAGAGGTCTTCTGAATAATCAGAATTTTGTTCAGGGTATTATGAGTCTTATACCCGTTGTCGACGAATCACAGCTCAATGCTTCCTGCAACGACGACCAGTTTGCTTTCAAAGTTCTGAGCGACATGGCCAGGCAGCTGATTGAGAGGGAAAGCATGCTGGCAGAGCAGCTGGCGAGAGAAGGCAAACTCATCCGGGTTAGTAACCAGTTAAAGCTCATATTGGAGAAAGCCACTACCAGTGAAAAGCAAAAGCTCATAGTACTTCAGCTGAAGCAACAAGCTGAGCATGAGCTTGAACAGCTTCGTGGCGTATCGGAAAGACAGCAAAGCCTGTTGCGGAAATTTGGGCAGAAAGTCGAACGAATCCCGGAGCTGGAAAAACAAATTCGTAATGCCAGGGCGGAAGCCACAAAAGCCCGCAACGCTGGACTGGCAGAAGAGCTTGGCATTGAAGATTGGGATGATAGCCAGCCACCAGAAAATCAAGCCAGACTCATCAGTATAAAAATTCATGCCATCAACAAGGCGTTGGCCGCAACAGAACAGCCTGAGGGAGATTCTATAGAGACAACACTGGCGGCTGTTCAGCACCAGAACGCCAGAACAGATGCTGAAAGCAAAGCCAGCTATGCAACCATTGCCGCACATTTAAACCTTCAGAATTTTGATACCAGTGCAAACATTGACGCTCAACTGGATCACCTGCTTTGGAGAATTGAGGCACTAAATACTCAACTACAGAGTAAGCATATACTGAATCTTCAACAAAAAAGCCTGTTTGACAAATTTCAGTCACTGAATACTCAGGGCAATACTCTCGACGAAAATCAACAACATTTGCTTAAGAAAATCCAGGCACTGAATGCTCAATGCTGTACGGAAGAACCTGATGTCAAAACCCAACAAGATGGTCTGGCACTGACCCTGCGTATCAGGCTGGATGAAGACAGCACGATGGAAGAACACCCTGCACTGAAAACAGCCATGTATGAGAGGTTCAGCAGTCTTGAATATTTAGAAGAAGAACTGAAAGACATCAGAACACCAGGCCATCCCAAAGCCATGCCTGTAGTACTGGAGAAACTGTCCAACGTGGAAAAAGCCCTTAAGATGGATAACCTCAATAGTCAGGACGATGTGTATTACCGTCGTAACGCCATTTCTGAGGCCATTCAGGCAAGTCTGGCAAAAGCCAGACAGCAGGAAGAGGAAGTGGCTCTGAAAATACTGAAAACAGTAGAAGAAATACTCAAAATCGAAGTCAATAATGAAGATCACAAAACAGCAAGGCTTGACAGGATTCGAACAAAACTTGACAGCGGTGATGTCTCAGAATCCATGGTGGATAAAATAGAGCATTCACTCCGAAAAGAAGACATTATATTCACGAGCAAAAGAGGGAACACAAAACTCCGGGACCTTCAAAACAGTCTTGAATTTTATGTCGAAAAAGTAAACAGACTAGCCATAATAGAACAGACAAAGATACTCAAAGTTTTAGAGGACAAGCTGCACATCTACGAGTTTGTACGCGATGAGGCTGATGAAAAAGGCAAGGCTTTCGTCGCTAAACTGGCCAATGATCTGGGGGTAATACTTAGAAGAAAAGCCCATCTGCCTGAAAACAAGTATGTTCTTGAAAACAAAATTTTGGCATTAATGGAAGAAGTAGACGAAACCTATGGCAATGAAGATGTCAGAAGAAGCAGAAACAATGAAATCGCCCATCAACTCAACATTAAGAACTATGAAGATGACACCACTATAGACGACCAGAATATTTTAATTAAAGGGAAACTCCGGGAGCTTTATAAAGAAGTTCCCAAAGTAGGTGATGCCACCGTCAATGAGCATATCGCAGCCATTGAAGGTGAGCTTGACAGGCAAATTGCACGCCTGGGACCTAAACCCCGATACGTTCTTGATCGTGAGCTGGCCAGAGCCAGGCGAGTACTGGAAGAAGCTGGACATGAACTGGCAGGTCTTTATCGCAGGTTGAATCATTTTCGTGGCAAACACGTGTTATTTGCGGAGAAACCTGATGACCTTCAACATCAAAGTGAAGCTGTATCAGTGGCAGAAGACACTCTGGCTGATCCTCATAAAGCGATTCTTCACGCCATTGAAGAATCCCTGAGTCGCAAACCAGAGTCTTCTGACACCTATGAACAACGGGTTAATGCCCTTAGAAACAAACAGCTACAACTGGGTGGGTATGATGGTAGCGGCGGCAAAATCCAACAACTGATTCAGGAACGGGTTCGTCTGGGAAGAGAGATTGAAACCAGGGAAGCAGACTTTGAGAGAATGAAGAAAGACCTGAAGGCTGCCGAGAAAGCGGTCAAAAATGACGGCGGTCCCTTCCAGTTCTCGACGAGACAGGTCAATGTTCTGGCCGATATGAACACCTTCACACGGCAGCACTCTCTCAAGCAACAAGCTCTGGATGCAGCACTGGGCCTGATGGAATCAGCATTCAGCAGCGGTAAGACAATACCCTGCCTGACAACTTTCGATTTT
>NZ_JAHHPQ010000370.1:0-12660 GCF_024606245.1 Endozoicomonas sp. SESOKO2 | reverse complement strand
GCACCACAATGGGGTTGTGGGGGTCGGAGGTTCGAATCCTCTCGCTCCGACCAGTTTTTGCTGTTTTGATACTCTTTTCTATATTTTGTTACCGTTTCCTGAAGTATTTTTTCAAGACCCAAGAAAACCAGCCAATCGATAACTCACCATTTCATTGAACAGAGCAAAGTTTACCTGACACTATCTTTTACGATTGTCAGGTGTCTAATTCATCAGGATGAACTCTTTGGCGAACGATGTTAGTTTGTTCACGCTGAGATTCTTCATATGATGGTGGAGCAGTAGTGTTTTGATCATTGAAGGTGATGCTTGACCTCGGGCCGGGAGATCGCTGAGACTGAGAAGTCCCTGCTGTATTTCTATAAGCTTCAGCTCTTAATCGATTTCTACGTGCTGCGGCTCTTTGTCGATCATGTTCTAGTCGATCACACTCCTTAAGAAACTCCTTTTGGAGTATGTAACCTATCTGATCGCCAACAACCCATCCAACTGCGACAGTTGTCACAGTTCCTAAAGTGCCAAATGACATATACCTCGCACCAGCGTAACAGCTAGCGGAAACAATAGACGAAGGGACTACACTCATTAGAAAATGTGTGAACTTCTTCTGATCCCGTGAAAGGCCATCATAATAATCAGCATCCCATAAAGTATTATGAAGAAGTAAGTGTTTTACGGATTTTACGGACCAATTCAAGAATCTGCCAACGTTTGACCCTGTCTCTGGTTCTGTTTGTGTGCCTCGATCAACCAATGTATGACGGGCTACTTGATTATCTACATTCATAATAAGATGCCTCCTGTTTTTAAATTATGATTCGTTCAAATTACACTTTCTCAAACGAGAGTGAGTTTCCCTGACATTTGGGACAGCACACCATACAAAATCCCAACGGGTATTTGGGATGCCTGGTAATCTGACAATAGAATTAAATTTTTCTTCCTATCAACTGAGACCGTCTTATTAGATGAATAGTTCCATTAACTCCATTTTCAGATGTAAATAGTTTCTCATCCCTGAACGGCCTGCCTGCAACCCCGCCGACAAACCATCAAATGGCTAGACAGGTTTTAAATCGACCAAAGAAAGCATACCAATGAAGACAACCCGTATAAGCCTTACGGTTATGAGGAAAAGAGAACCACGGCTCATTATTTCACTCTGCAAGGTCTCACATTTTAAATAGATAACCATGAACTTTTCTGTCCAATTGCTGTCAAAAAGCACAAGTTTTCATGGAGATTCTATTGCTATGAGATACGGATTAAAATCAACAACCGTAGCCACAGCTAAAAAAGCAACTAAAAAGAGTAAGACTGACTTAAACCCCAAGGTTTCAACGTTTACTCCACCTGCTCAGCGTGTTCATGAACATTCGGACACGCCTTCCAATAGCCAGCAAAGGGGGAAGACCCCTTATCCTGAGGCTACCACAGAGAGGATCAATCACGCCTTCGAAGCACTAAAAAAACAAAATTTCGAGAGTGCAGAAGAAGCATTCCGGGTCATCTTAAACGAAGATCAGGACGTACTAAGTCCGTTCCACTACCAAAACATAGTCGTAGGACTTGCAAGGTCGCTAAAAGAGCAAACCGAAAAAAAACAGATAGAAGCCTGCTCTCTACTGCAAGAACTCAGGTCGACCGGGTCGTTCACTGAGTTCGGGGCTTCGACCATTCATAACCTTGATCTAACCCTGAGCCGTTGTGAAGAGGCAGTTGGAGGGTACCTTGACGCTGAAGCACGACTATTAGCACTGAGAAACAAAAAGCCAGATGCCGATGCAAAAACCCTGTGCGAGCCTTCTGGCAATTTTAACGCAGATATTACTATGGCCCGACTTTGGCAATCCATGGACAAACACACGCTGACTGAAACACTTCTTCTGAACATAAAGTCAGAGCTGACTAAAAGGTTGCAGTCAAAACCCTATGCTCCCACTGAACAAAGGCTCAGCAAACACCTCCATACCGTCAACATGGCTCTGGTTCGAATCTGGCAAGTGATGGACAAGCATGAACGGGCTGAAGGACTGCTGCTAAACATCAGTGACAGACACCCCAATGCCGACGAAGACAGGCTGTGTGAACCCTCCGCGCATCATGATATTGACCTTAAACTGGTGCGTCACTGGGAGTTGGTGGGCAAATACAAACGGGCAGAAAGGCTGCTGCTGAACATGAGCGGCAAACCCCCCAATGCCAGTGAGGACATTCTCTGCACTCACTCTGAAGATCGTGACATTGACTTGGCACTGGTGCGACTCTGGCAGTTGATGGATAAACATAAACTGACTGAAAGACTTCTGCTGAGCATGAGCGGCAAGCACCCCAATGCCAGTGAGGACATTCTCTACACCCCCTCTGAACATCTTGACATTGATCTGGCTCTGGTTCACCTCTGGCAGACGGTAGGCAAACATGAACTGGCAGAAAAACTGTTTCGGGGTTGCTGTGAATTCTATCATTCGAATGAATGTGAATTAGCACTGCTGAATATATCTTCCGGTTGATATTTTACTCAACGTAAATGGCGGCAATGTTCCGCCGCGGTGTACCCATTACCGTCAGCGGGGTACACCTTATTCGACAATTTGCTCAAACCTTCGGACTGTTAAAAACATGGCAGGAAGCGGGGGCATTTTGCTTTTCCTCTTAGGTAGCGTAATCGCTAAAAATGCATGCCGGGCAGAAAAGGGGCACAAGTGGCTTGCTCAGCGAGCCGAGCTTAACGCCCCAATCAAGAGGGTGTCGCAAAACGCCAACAACTCATTCCCATGCTCCATATGGGAATGGATACCCTCCTGAAAACCGGGCTCTAAGCCTCAAATAATTCATCACAATCGGATCCTCCCTGCGGGCGCAGGGAACACATCAACCATGGCGGGGTCTTTCCAGCCTTTTTCGGTTCATCCCTCTGGGCGCAGGAAACACAGCTGAGTTTTAGGAGAGAAGCTGTCAGTAATCGGTTCATCCTTGCGGGCGCAGGGAACACGATTCTGGGCATTGATCCCTAGCGGGACTTTCCGGTTCATCCCTGCGGGCGCAGGGAACACCTCGCCTAAATCTGCGAGTGACGCAGCAAAGAAGGTTCATCCCTGCGGGCGCAGGGAACACGATCGAGAATCCACTGAGCGTAGACGGGCAAATGGTTCATCCCTGCGGGCGCAGGGAACACTCCATGTCTTTATGAATCGACATCAGCAGTTGCGGTTCATCCCTGCGGGCGCAGGGAACACTAGGGGCAAATTCCTGTGCATATTGTACAAAGCGGTTCATCCCTGCGGGCGCAGGGAACACTGAAAGGCGTCGCCCGACTGATTGCCGAGTATCGGTTCATCCCTGCGGGCGCAGGGAACACGCCTGCCCGGTCACCCCAGATACTGTTCAGACCGGTTCATCCCTGCGGGCGCAGGGAACACAACGTCCACTGATCGAGGTAATTTCTTCAGTTCGGTTCATCCCTGCGGGCGCAGGGAACACGCGTTTTAGTGACTACCAAATTCCTCAACTGCCCGTTTCATCCCTGCGGGCGCAGGGAACACTCACCCTAACTAGGTGACACCCGTCGCTCATACGGTTCATCCCTGCAGGCGCAGGGAACACAGCTCATCAAATTCAGAGCCAATGAGCACATTCGGTTCATCCCTGCAGGCGCAGGGAACGCGTCCGGTGATCTGCCAGAACTTAGAGTCCGGTCGGTTCATCCCTGCAGGCGCAGGGAACGCTTGAACTTGATCGCTCGAACAGCTACTGGGCGCGGTTCATCCCTGCAGGCGCAGGGAACGCGGGGAAAAACTCTAGGCGATATGCAATAAAAGCGGTTCATCCCTGCAGGCGCAGGGAACGCGGCGCCAGTGCCCGCCGTTGGCCGATGACACCCGGTTCATCCCTGCAGGCGCAGGGAACGCGCGATTATCACATTGTTGATCACCCTGCTTGGCGGTTCATCCCTGCAGGCGCAGGGAACGCCGCAGCGTCTCAGCCGCTAACATGCGAGTCAGCGGTTCATCCCTGCAGGCGCAGGGAACGCGTGGGACGAATTCATTATTGAGATAATCAATATCGGTTCATCCCTGCAGGCGCAGGGAACGCCTGACCGGCACGGTCACCGGCACCGACACCCCCGGTTCATCCCTGCAGGCGCAGGGAACGCCTGGGCGTGATCGACTGGCCGGCCCACTCGCCCGGTTCATCCCTGCAGGCGCAGGGAACGCTCGTTTCACTCATTAGAGATACCCGTTTTTTACGGTTCATCCCTGCAGGCGCAGGGAACACAATCCAATAACGGATTTAGAACCAACTACGCCCGGTTCATCCCTGCAGGCGCAGGGAACACCAAAAAACCATCATAGATACTCTGTCCCTGACCGGTTCATCCCTGCAGGCGCAGGGAACACTGAAGGCTGTCATGACCGAGCAGATAGGCTAGCGGTTCATCCCTGCAGGCGCAGGGAACACCCGAAGTCACTCCCCTTTGTGAGGCCGAATTACGGTTCATCCCTGCAGGCGCAGGGAACACTCACCATATCGGCGTAAAAATAGGCCGCCTCCCGGTTCATCCCTGCAGGCGCAGGGAACACAAAAAATTCCTAACGACTGGAGAGTTTAAGAACGGTTCATCCCTGCAGGCGCAGGGAACACTTTGTTAGCAAGCTAAGGTTTGTCCCTGAGCTCGGTTCATCCCTGCAGGCGCAGGGAACACTTTTTTTAGCTCTGGGTGGTCTAGAATCATACCGGTTCATCCCTGCAGGCGCAGGGAACACATAAACCGTGACTTGCAGCAATTCAGACAAGACGGTTCATCCCTGCAGGCGCAGGGAACACCTGTCCCGCCTACTAGGCATATTCCTATAGACCGGTTCATCCCTGCAGGCGCAAGGAACACTTTTCATAAATTGGTAGGAGTCATAAGCCCAGCGGTTCATCCCTGCAGGCGCAGGGAACACAAAAGGACTGCCAATAGGAAAATCCCTGACGACGGTTCATCCCTGCAGGCGCAGGGAACACATCCGGGCAAAGTTTGACCGGGAAGGCATACGCGGTTCATCCCTGCAGGCGCAGGGAACACTCGCCGCTTTCTTTTTCGCCATGTTTTTTTTCCGGTTCATCCCTGCAGGCGCAGGGAACACTCTCTTGCTGAAACAAACCCCGGCTCAACATACGGTTCATCCCTGCAGGCGCAGGGAACACAAGCGGACTATTAAGAGCTTGCAGGACAAGAGCGGTTCATCCCTGCAGGCGCAGGGAACACCAAAGTTTTTATCTTGCATTAATCCTAAATGGCGGTTCATCCCTGCAGGCGCAGGGAACACGGCATCCAGCCTTGGTTATCATTGTCAGGATGCGGTTCATCCCTGCAGGCGCAGGGAACACATGCACCTGAGCTTTAAGATCATCCAGCCGGGCGGTTCATCCCTGCAGGCGCAGGGAACACTTGGCAGCAGAGGTGACGGGCAATCCAAAGGCCGGTTCATCCCTGCAGGCGCAGGGAACACACGTTCGGTAGGAGGTACGGAGAGATATACGCCGGTTCATCCCTGCAGGCGCAGGGAACACGTGTGCCCGGTGTCCTGCTCGCCAGAGATAAACGGTTCATCCCTGCAGGCGCAGGGAACACAATAGTATCAATATCAGCTCTCAGACTTGTGGCGGTTCATCCCTGCAGGCGCAGGGAACACTTAAGCGTGAGTTATTTATGTTTGAGCCGGAACGGTTCATCCCTGCAGGCGCAGGGAACACTAAGATACGTTTCTGAAGATGAAGAGAGAGAGCGGTTCATCCCTGCAGGCGCAGGGAACACGGCAATCTGCCCGGTTAAACCGGCCCTGACCGCGGTTCATCCCTGCAGGCGCAGGGAACACTTTTCCAGTTATAACCCGACTCAAGCTTCAGGCAATTGAATTCGCCCATATTTTTACGGGCATTATCTTTGGCAAGGGCATCATCACTGGCTTTTTGCAGCTGCTCAGGAATGTCTGTTTGCGCTTTGACACCATAAACGCCCTCGATCAAGTCACGGGCATCTTCTGGCATGGCAAAGCCTTGTTTTTCTAATAACAGTCTGGCAGTCAACCATAACTGCCCCACATGGGAATAAACACCTTGAATTCTGGGCAGGACGGACTTGAGCCACTGGTCACTATGAACTTGCAGCGGATCAGGTGAGAGAAGATAAAAGCAAGGCGTTAAACGCTGGTCTGGCTGGTCATTTTCGAGCCGTTTGCCTGCAACATCCCTATTATGACGTTGAAGTCGGCCTGCGCGCTGAATCAGCAAATCTATAGGTGCCAGATCCGAAATCATACTATCAAAATCCAGGTCCAGGCTTTGTTCTACGACCTGAGTGGCAATTAACACCTGACCCATTCTTTGTTCTGGGCCAGATTCTTTGCCAAATCTTTTTAATACATCCCCTTCAATCGTTTGCCGGTCAATCATGGAAAAACGACTATGGAACAGGGTAAGTTTTGCTGAATCAATTCGTGGGTCATCGTCAAGCTGCTGCCATGCTGACCTGGCGTCCCCGATGGTATTGCGAATCCAGCAAATGCAGCAACCCTGTTCGATAGACCTGATAATTAATTCAATGGCTTCTGCAGGATCACCCAGCCTCTTAACCTTAACTTGTCGTTTAACACTGTCACGAGTGGAAAGCTGTTTCTCAGCAAATCCCTGATCACATGCCTGACTGACTAGCGGGTAAGCTTTTGTTGCAGGCAGACTTTCCAACTCCAGCCCCCGCCCTTTAAGATAAGCGTCCAGTAATGCCTTACGAAATTGATGGGGCAATGTAGCAGACAATAAAATAACGCTACCGCCCTGAGAGGCGTGAGCTTGCAGTAGTGCAGCCAGTAACTCTCGCATATAGGAGTCGTAGGCATGAACTTCATCCAGAAGCAGCACCTTACCTTTTAGCCCCAACATTCGCAGTGACTGATGTCTTGCGGGCAATACCGCCAGCAAAACCTGATCAATCGTACCAACACCAACATCAGCTAATAACGCTTTCTTGCGACTATCTGCCAGCCATTGGTTGCAATAGGCACTGGCAGTTTGATCACCTGCCGCATAAGTCTGGTCGCTCTGTTGATCTTCCAGCTGAATTGATTCCTGAAAATCTTCTGACAACTGGCTGGCTCCGTGTGCCAAGACCAGAGAAGGTTTGGGACTCCCTTGAAATAAGGACCGATAACTGTTTTTTAACCTGTCGTACATGCCATTCGCTGTAGCCATGGTCGGCAAACCAACATACAACCCTTCTGCCAACCCCTGACTCAACAAACGATGCACCAATACCATAGCCGCTTCCGTTTTTCCGGCTCCGGTCACATCCTCCAGAATAAATAGCTGCGGGTTTTGTCGAATCTCAACGCTTTGAGCAAACTGCTGCAGAGGGGTAGGTTGTCGAATAAAATCGAACTGGTCTTGAATGGATCTGAAAGGGGTGATGGCTTTGGGCTGGAACTCGCGTTTTGACAAAACTTCTTTCGCCTTAGGAAGTGCTGTTTGTTTCCAGTATTCAGGTAAAGGCTGTATATCGCTATTATAGTGAAAAATGCTCTGGTCAGAACCAAGCCAGTCTGCCAGAACGGCAACACCTGCCAATTGCCATGAAGACTTCTTAAACCCTTCTTTATTGATTGAGCTTAATGGTGTCAAATCAGGCAACCAGTGTTTGGCTATTTCTCTCAAAAAAGATTCCGCAGCGGGAATGTCTTCCTCAGGAACAAGGGCTGTCTTAACTGTCCTCAGGGGCTGTGGGGGTTTACCATGATGACCACAAACAATTTCCAGCCAGGGGTGGACGGAACGCTGCGTTTTTTGGGACGGAATAATGTCAGATATCAGCTTACACAACTCATTCGTCCAGAGCGTAAAACCCAGAGAATCATGCCGAATATCTTTTTTACCTGTAACTTCAGGCACCAGTTCTGAAGAGAGTCCTGTCACTTTATTTTGAAAGCAACGGGCAAATTTACCTACATCATGTAACATCAAACAAAATGTGAACCATTGTTGTAACCAGTCAGGCTCTAATTCCAACTGTCTGGCCAGTGATTGGCATAGTTTTTTTTCTGGATCAAGTAGTAAACTGCCAACCGCAGCTACATCCAAACAGTGATAAACCAGCAAATGATAACTAGCATCGCCATTTTCGGATGAATGACCTGCTTTGCCCCAATAGTTGTAGAAAGACATGCCTGCTTCCACTCTATAACAAGAACTTCACATTATAACGAGTATTGCTTAACGGCCGAACCTTGTGCTGACAACGATTCACGGATTGAGATTGACACAAAAACCATCAGTGAAGTAATTCAAAGGCGATGAGAATACAGTGTTTTTAAGAACTTAGAAAAATCATCCCTCCGGTTTCTATCGTCGTCTACTCTTTAAAGCCACGGGCCGACAGCGCAATTTGCACAGATTGATGACTTCAGGTCGCTTCGCAGTTTTACTTTGGTGATGTCGCTATGTTTCGTTTGAGTTTTTATCATTTTTATCAGCTCCTCAAGTTGTTGGCACTAGCTTTTGTCTCTCTGCTCATGCAGCTTAGTGGCTCCAGCGCTGATGAATGTTCGGGTCACAAAGACCCGGGTGCAGCGACTGAATGTAACCCGTCAAGCGACCCTCCGGCATCAGAAGAGAAAGCTGAACCGAAACCTGGGTATTCTTTTGTGGGCAGTGAATATGTGGGTTTCTTTATAAAAGGCTCCGTTCCCCGCGACAAGGCCATTGAGCTGGCCGGCGAGGCTTTTCAATTCGTCTCGCCGACAGACTCAGCGGACCGTGTACGCTGCGCTATGCTGGTGGTCACTATTAACATAGACAGCGCCTTTAAGATTCCATTGCATTACTTCTTTCATTTTCCTTACACCGAGGCTATCTGGATGCTGGAACTCAGCAAAGGCTCATATCTGGCAATCAAAGCACATACTGATTCATTGACAATGAAATATGTTCTCGAATATTTTGACAAATACAATACATCTTATGGCTCAATGACAACCAAAAAAGTAAACGGGAACGACACTTTTTCTCTCCGTTCAGAGGAGGATCTTTTATTTTCAGCCACCTTGGGCGAATCAACAGAGAGTGATGATACATCGCTAATAGAGAATTTATGGACAAGAAGCGCTAATGGTGGCTATTACAAAATTCCATGGGGGACTGCCAAACCTTCTGAAGCCTATTCCATAAAATGTCAGGTAGACGACAGCCTTGACAAAAGTATCTTTGGAGACGTCATCTGGGACAAAACTGCACAGCTCTACATGAAACGCAAACATGAATGTTCCATGGCGACTTCCGCTGAATTACCACCATTGTCCGATTAAGCCTGTTCCAAATCTACTTAAATATCAGGCAGGGCTATACCGCTCCCCGCTCGAGCAGGGCACCCGGTAGAGCAGCCTGGTGATATTGAAGCCTTATGGTTCAGTTAATGCTCTGTCACTCCCAGGGCACTGCTCTGCATCTCAATACTGGTGCTGCAGAAATCCCCTGAACCGTCTGTTGCTGATAGCATGTTTATGAGTCTCACTGCTTTGTGGGAGCCATGCGTCATATCCAAACCGGCATTACTGTGTTTCACCGGAGCTGACTCTCCGTGATAGACAGTGGCGGCAATGGTGATTTTATCGAGTTCTTTTGGATCGACTTCAAATGGGCTCTGGTCCAGTACCGTGAAGTTGGCATACTTGCCGACATCAATGGTACCAATTTCGTTTTCCAACCTTGCGGTATAAGCTGCGTTGATAGTGATGGCTTTGAGTGCGTCTTCGACACTGATCCGCTCCAGTGGCCCAAGTGTCCTGCTGCCGGATAAGCCTATCCGGTTAACGGCTGCCCAAGCCAGGCTGAGCGGCTGCGCCGGTGCCATTGGCGCATCAGAGTGCAAAGAAAGTATGCCGCCTGCTTCAATGAACGACTGGCCTCGGGACATATTTTCCGCCCGCTCTTTCCCAATTCCATGAACACTATAAAGCTCACCCAGTATGTGCGTGTAGTAAGGGTTAACGCTGAAGTTAGCACCTTGCTCCACCGCACGGTTAATATCATCCAGGCCGGTAAAACCTAAGTGATGGTATCCGGTGCGGTGATCTTCCCGTGGCGTGTCTTTGTTTAGCGTTTCAACAATATCAATGGCGGTTTCAAACCCCAGGTCACCATTTGCATGGACAATGACAGTGTAATCGTCGTTCCAATATGGCCTCATGCTGTCTTCGAGTTCTTCCGGTTTTTGGATCCACTCGCCTTCGTGGCCATCGGTGTAGCCCTCTTTCATGTGCATCAATTGGCTATACATTGCCCCATCAGAAAAGAGTTTGACGTACTTCGGTAGCCATTTGATCTGGTCAGATTCTTTGTAAGTCCGGGTTTGTTGTTCAGCCATTGCCTTGCCTTTCCCGGCATCATTTTGCGATAGCATATAGGTAAAGTTGCCCGCCGGGATCAACCAGTAGTCCATCGGAAAGGTATCACTCATCAAGACATCAACCATTTCGTTAAACATCTCCGGAGAGAGCAGCACACCCGGGTCAATAACCGTGGTGATACCCCCTGAATGGACATAGTCTTTAGTGCGTTTAATCCCTTTGGCAAAACGTCCCGAGTCGAAGAAATACGTAAATAACTCATTCATGATGGCTTTCAGGCCCGTTTCGTAGGCATGGCCGGTATCCCAATTAAGCTGAGATATTTGTTTTCCTTCCCAATCGGCTTTCTTCCAGCCCAGCATCGTCAGGGCGGCGTCGTTAAAATAAACTTCGTGAAAACTGCGGTGCCATACAATAATTGGCCGTGTTTCCGAGAGTTTATTCAAGGCCGATTTGTTCATGTTCTGGCCATGAAAATAGTTATGATATCCCCAGGTAATAAGGGGTTCTCCCTCAGGTAAAGACCGTTCCAGACGAGCGAGCTGGTCGAAGTACGCTTTCTCATTTTGGACACCCTTCACATACCCCCAGGGGAATGCCCAGTCTGCGGGGGTGATAAAATCCATGCTCAGTAACAGGCTGCTCATCCAGATATGCATATGGGGCTCGACAAAGCCCGGCAGGATCGTTTTATCGAGGAATTGTGTATCAACCATCAGGTTGCTTTCATTTTTGTAGGCTTCTATCAACGCTTCTTGCTGACCGATGTTGATGATCTTGCCGTCCTGAACGGCAATGGCTGTGGGTTTGCCATTAATTGTCTCTGAAAGGGTAATGATGTCGTTGGAGACAAATACAGTGATCGGGCTGTTGAGGGGCCCATCGGGTGCCCCTACCAGTGAGCACCCGGCCAGGATGGATAATGACACTGTTAAAACGGAAACTTTAAAGATGTTTTTCATATTGTAATCTTTCAATGAAAAAGGCAGAGCACCTCTGGATGAACCACTCTGCTGAAGGCAGGGTGAAAAATAGCAATTTTTAACGGTCATGATAAATGCATTATGATGGGCAATATCAGTCATTTTACAGGTAGCAGGAGGAAGATAGATGTTCTCATACGAGCACTTAGCCGCATTTTGCGCCACGTTTGAAGAAGCCAGCTACAGTAAAGCGGCAAAGAAACTAAACAAAGATAGAACTACTGTTCGCGAACAAGTGAAGGCCTTAGAAGACAGTTTCGCAATTCGTTTGTTTACTATTGAGGGAAAGAAAGCCGTGGCAACAACCGAGGCTGATGCACTGTATCGTCAGGCAAAGGTGTTGGTTAAAAATAGTGATCTGCTCTATCGCCGAATGATCGATCGCTACAAGCAGGCACTTGAATCTCTGATTGTTTACCATGACAACCTGGTACCCAATAGCCTGATAAAAACGGTTAATCAATCGATCACAGAGCAGTTTCCCATGCTACGCCTGCATTGGTTGCATCGAAACCGGGATGAGACGCTGGATGCGTTAGTGAGCAACCAGCATTGCGTTGCCATCATGCAAAGCCGGCTTAAAAACATGCCTGAACGAACATTCAGTTTTATTAACTTGGGCACCAGTGAACAAGGTTTTTATTGCCATCCTGATCACCCACTCGCGAAACGTGATTGCATTCAAATGAATGAACTTGAATTAGCAATGCAATACTTGAGTGAAAATCACCATAATAGTAATCCTGAACTTTATTCTATTTCTAGCAATGTCCGCTTAGTGAGTAATAACGATGTGCTGCTTACCCTTCTGCTTGAAGATGGATGGGCAATCCTGGAGCATTCCTTAGCCGCGCCTTTGTTGCAAAGTGGTAAGTTGGTAAATCTCAACGTTAATGAGTTGGTTAACACTGTTCGAGTGCCTTTATCATTTTATTGTCCTCCGGAGTTAGAAAACTATCCGGAAGTCGTCGCTGTTAAATCTGTTTTGCTGGGATTCGCGAAGGATAATTTCCGGTAAGAAAACGAAAGGTTCACATTCCACGACATGAAGGCCAAAGGGGTATCCGATCACGAAGAACAATACTCAGGCCACAAGACTTTGAAAGGCAGAAAAATCTACATCAGGAAGGCCACTGTACACGACAAAAATCAGGAGTAAGCCTGCGAGATCCACTATCTTAAGATTTTTCGCTAAAAATACCTCACAATTATGGAACCCGCTGACTTACTCATTGAACATTTTAGAACCTATCTGAACTGGAACAAGTGTCGACTAAGTGTTCTTGCCTATCTTG
>NZ_JAHHPQ010000369.1:0-5933 GCF_024606245.1 Endozoicomonas sp. SESOKO2 | reverse complement strand
TACTGCCACAGTCAAAGCGAGTTCCCTTGAACTTATAGGCGAGAACCAGACCGGTGGGGATTTTAAAATCGACTCGGCTCTGGTGGATCTCTGGAAGTCGATGGACAAACGTGAAAGGGCTGCAAAACTGCAGCAGAACATGATGGCAAGCACATCGCGACAATGAGGACAGCCTGAGCCGGTCCTGTCTTACTGAGAACCCACCTCCTCTGCCTGGCCTGGCCCACTGAGGCGTGGTAGATACGTACATCTACTCCATCGTCAGAATCATCAGGGCGAAAGAACCCACTTGTTTTGCTACCCCTTTGTTGTGGAACTTTCGTTAAATTTACTGGTCAATATGACACATGTTCTTTGTTCATGAATAAAGACAAATAAAGATGGAGAAAAAAACGATGGATCAATTACCACCATATCAGGGACAAAGTCCCAAACCGAACAGCGTTGAAGCCAGTACTTTAGATGACACTGCCATGAGTCAAGGCAATGCCTACGGCAAAACCGTCAGCCTTTTCAGAGGTGGGCCATCTGGGGTCAGTCAGGCAGGTTTCACACCCGACCCTGCAGCAAGACAAAAAGATCAAAAAGAGACCGGAATTTCCTCCAGAGCAGTTGCTTTTGGTGTAAGTGCTTATGAAGCGGCTGAACGCAAACCAAAACTGGACTTTGCCGATGTCAATAGTGTTGGTTTTATTTATTGGCAAGAAATCTTTAAGTCAGAAACTCATCCCGGCAAGAAGTCTGATCTTAGCAGTAGACCAGATGAATGCCGTGATATTTGCGATATTTCAGAAGACTCAATAGTTGGATTAATCAATTATCATAAGTATATGGTTAAGCCTAAAGATCGCTTAGCCGGTGACGTCGTAACATATGCTCCATTATTGTCGTCAGAGTTTGATGAGGTTCGCAGTTTTCTTGAGGACGACTTAAATCTTGATCCAAAAGACACTGTTATCATTGATGCAGGATCAGGGCCTTTTTGTTATCACAGTGCGCTATTTGCCGTGGCTGGCTTTACTGTAAGACCTTACGACTATTCACCTGCCAGAAGTCTTTACTGTAAAGAAGATCATGGCGTAGCAGAGAAAAATCTTTCTCCATTTCTTAAGGTCAATGATAAAGATTTGACGAGCGATGATATTACTCCCTCGTTTTTTGATAAGAACTCAGTATTATTTATGAGTTTCCCTGACCTGCCAGGGCACCCTATTAGCTTGCCTCTGGTAAAAAAATACACTGAATCGGAAGCATTGAATAAAGTAGTTGTTCTTCTTGTTGGCATTGATGACGAACATGAGTGTAACTTTGGTTCCGTGTCAAAAGAGACAATGGATTTTCTCAAAGAAAACTATGATTTACGTTGTAATTGTCCTACGCGAGGGGTTTTGTTACAGAGTTCACTGGCGCAAATCTATGTGAAGAGAGGAGTCAATCGCGCAGATTTCACATCAGGTCCCGTAACAAGGAAAAACACGAATATCGCTAAAGATAGAATGCGTAAAGCTTTCATGGAACTAGAAAAACAAAGTTTTGGACATGCGGAAGAATTATTCCGAGAACTCTTGAGCGAAGACCCGCTTCAGCTGAATGATAGTGAATGCCAAAACATTTTCATAGGGCTTGAAAGTTCGCTTAAAGAGCAAACCCATGAAAAAAAGATGCAAGCCTCCTTTATTCTGGAAAAACTAAGGTTGATAACGATAGACTCGCTAAATAAATTCGGAGCCTCAACTATTCCCAGGCTTGACCTGGCCCTGAGTCTTTGTGAACAGGTACTTGGACGGTACTGTGTGGCTGAAGCACGGCTGTTGGCCTTGAGAAATAAAGAACCCGATGCCAATGAGAGCGCACAATGTGAGCCATCTGGCAATTTTGACTTTGACCAGGCTCAGGTAAAAGTGTGGAAGTTGATGCATAAATATGAGTTGGCTGAAAAACTGCAGCAAAACATGATTGGCAAGCTTCCGGGTGACAGTGAGAGCAACCCAAGCCAGTCCGCTGATAACGATCGCCCTGAATAAAGATTGGAGAAAAATTTAAATGGATATTTCATCTACGTCAAATCCAGGTGCAAACGCCCTGAATGAAAGTTTCTGGTTAGTGGGTGTAACTGACTCAGAGGAGAGTGATGCACTAACGACTGGAACTTTTCACTCACGAAAAACCTCGAAAGAGCCACTTGGACTGCAGAATTTGAAGATCCGGGGATTTTCACAAAGGGAAATTAGTGCGGCAGAGAAAACACTTAAAGATAGAAACATCTCCCCCACCTATGAGGCCATATCCAACTTTTTGGGTGAAGGCTGGCGCAGTAACCGGTTTCCTCTTTTTCACCAGCTTAGTGAAGTCATTGAACAGACACCTGGCGTTCAGGGTAAAGCTCGGCTGGCCCAGACACTAATAGAATTTGTAGGATCATTAAAAGATGATGCAGTTAGAGAACTCGACCAACATTATGCATCCTTGTGGCCCGATAGACAGGAAATTGCAACTATCGTTGACCGCTGGCCTCCAGAGCTCAAAGAGCAAGCTCAATATATTAAAAGAAACTGGCCAGAACTGGTCGTAAAAGGCGACATGAAGTTTAACTTCGGTTCTACAACAAAGGTCTGCTCCAGCCACTATCGAGGCTATAGAAAAGCACCATCAGAGTTAGGATATCTGGCATTTTTCCGTCTTATCAAAGACATCTGGTTCGATGCTCTAAAAACGGACAATGCATGCACCATGAACAGAGTCTGTCATCTGCTGATTTCTTTCACCAAGGAAATATCAGGCAATACCATCCTGTATGAAGGTGCCAGTCGAAAAGAACAATTCGAAAATGTCATTCAAAGAGAGCTGAAAAAAGGCATCTCATCGACCTATGATATCGGCGCTTTTGCTTTTCTGCTGGTCACAAATCCAGCATTATGGAGTGACCATAAACATGAGACGTTTCAGTTGATGACCAGCAGGGCTTTTAATAGCAAGGCCGATGAACTGGCTCCCCTATATTCGCACTGGCAGGAACCAGCTAAGCAAGATCAGGTCTGCAAAACTGTCGAGGCCGAGG
Organism: Endozoicomonas sp. SESOKO2; assembly: GCF_024606245.1. Taxonomy (NCBI): domain Bacteria; kingdom Pseudomonadati; phylum Pseudomonadota; class Gammaproteobacteria; order Oceanospirillales; family Endozoicomonadaceae; genus Endozoicomonas; species Endozoicomonas sp. SESOKO2. The sequence goes on along the minus strand of NZ_JAHHPQ010000369.1, from coordinate 2,875 downwards.
TCATCCCTGAGATTGCCATTACCTTGCATTACCTTGGTAGCATTTATAATTACCTGATGAGCTATAGATCACAGGTTACCTGGAGGAACAGTACACTCAATGAAGAACTAGCCAGTGGAGACTATTTCGACAGCACCACTAATCAGTTGCTGCATCCAATTCAAGTTGCTGAATGGAAAACATTACCCCCTCTTCCTGAAATAAAAGAAATACTTTCTCAATTTTATAGCAATCCCAGCCATCAGAAACTGTTTTTAGGAACAGAAGAATTCAAAGCATTCCAGCAAGAACAAAGGCGACTGAAAGCTGGCCAACGGTTCTCTGGGGCCATTAATACCACGATAAAACAGATTAAAAAAGAGAGAGCAGACCTGATTAAAAAGCAGTTCAAAGAACAGGGATTTACAGCAAGAAAGGATGATCAGGGTAATATCAGCTATGGAGAGGCCTATTATCAAGCGCGCAAACAATACATGAGTCACCTTAAGGAGCAAAAACTGGCCGTTGAACAACACATTGGTGTCCCTATTCCTTTTAAAGTGACGGCTTTGCAGTTGAACCAGACGCTTGAGGCATTTGATGAATTACCCACTGCTGAGCAACGATACTGGAAAATGAGCCGAGCTTACGCTGAGAGTACTGCCATTCCAGAATTATTAGCTGACTTATCGCTGACGCAGGATTGGGAAGATACCGAGTCTTCGGGAATGCTGGCCCATGAACACGAAAAACTGAAGGAAAAACAAAGCAAATTTATCACTTGCCGCTGTTCAGAATGCACCGTCTGCGAAGCGACCCGTTATCTCTGTGAATGCCCGGATGGGTTGAACCAGAGAATTGCCAGAAGAGAGAACAAACAAAAAGATTACATCCTGAAAAAAAGAATTATTAAAAGCGTTGAGGCTTATTATGCTGAAAATTTCTGTAAAGAAGGAACCCCTGTGTTGGCGGAAGATAATCAGACAGCCATTCCCGCAGCACAGACGCAAAACCCGAATAAGAGAAAACGCGAAAATTTCCTTGTTGATCGTGATATAAGCCCCCTTTCCCGTCCAGCTAAAATGCCTCGTTTAGAGCACACACTCACGGATGGAAGCCTGTGTGAGAAAAAGCACCACTCAGAATCCTTGATCGATAGGCACAAGCGCGATTTTATAACCAAGGTAATACATGAAAAAGTGTATTCCCCAGCAAAATTTCAACGACGTCACCAACGTTCAGCAGAGCCTGCCGGGCAACGAAAATATAATAAAGTGCTGAGGCAACTCTATAAAAGCTATGCTGACAACCCCTCCTCCCGAATAAGCATTACTGAAATCCTTGACTGCTTTGATAAAAACCCGAAACAGGCAATCGCTGCTGTTAATGATTTAAAGGAAAAACCACAAGAGATAAGGTCACTGTTTAAACCGGGCACTCTGGAGTTGGCTATACCTAAGTCACTAAAGGCCATTCCATGTCAGGTGATCTATCACAATATTGAATCATTTAATAAACACCTCCATGATCTGGCAGCGGGAAAGGATAATAATTTCATTCCCCTGGATAAAAGGAAAGTGAAGGGATTATACCTCCATAAAACATTCTGCCTTGCCTGTCGGACTAATTTTGGTCAGAAGCGCGAGCTACAGGCCCATTTAAAAGAGACGCATCAGGCAACCATGGAGAAAACGTTTGAACGTATTCGAGCAGGGCGACATGAGCCGACGAATGATGCCGCCATTGCCCCCCCTGAGTCGCCCATCGAAAATAGGGAGCCTCAAACCATTGAACAGATGCCCTTCGATCAGCGACTACAGGCAATCCCAGCGCTCTTCGAGCATGAAAGCGTATAGATATGCGATCTATCTGTATCTATCATGATGTAGAAATCAGCGAACTGTACGAGCTTGCCATTTCCGGGAGATCATCAGTAAACAGGGGGTTACCAGCAGTGTTAACAGCGTGGCAAAGGTTAGCCCCCCTGCTATCGAGGTCGCCAGCTGATTCCACATCTGGGTGGAGGGCGCTCCAATCTCGATTGAATGGTCGAACATATTAATGTTCATCGACAATACCATAGGCATCAGGCCCAATACGGTCGTGATGGTGGTCAGCATGACGGGTCTGAGACGCTGGGCACCGGTTCTGAGAACCGCTTCCCGGGTACTGTGCCCTTCTTTTCTCAGACTGTTAAAGGTGTCAATCAAGACTATGTTGTTGTTCACAACAATACCCGCCAGGGCAATAATGCCGATGCCGCACATTACGATGCCAAAGCTCTGATCGGTGATCATCAATCCAAGAAAGACACCCCCTGTGGCCAATATCACGGCTGACATGATTAATGCAGCCTGGTAGAAACTGTTGAACTGGGTTACCAGGATCATGGCCATGACAAACAGCGCAATACTGAATGCTTGCATCAGAAATTGTCCGCTCTCTTTCTGGTCCTCTTCTTCGCCCTTAAAGTCAAAGCTGACACCCTCGGCAAAATTGGCCGCTGCCAACTCCTGGGTCAACAAGGGGATTTGCTCTGAAAGCAGCGCTCCATCGATCAGGTCAGCTGAAAGTGTGATGGTTCGTTTACCGTCTATACGCTTGATGTTGTCGAGCTTGCTGCTGACTTCCCGTTCCGTATAGTTACCAATGGGCACCAGTCCGGAAGAGGTCATTAGACGCAGTTGGTCAATACTTTCCAAGTGTCGTTCACTTTCAGGGTAACGGATGCGTATGTCCACCTCATCGTCAGAATCATCAGGGCGATAGGAGCCCACTGTTAATCCGGATGTCACCATTCTTACCATGCTGACAGAAGAATGGGGGAGGGGATTCATCGCCAACAGGCTTATCTCGAAGCCTCTCGAAAAATGGCCTGGCCCATCACTGCCTCTAC
>NZ_JAHHPQ010000368.1:0-11524 GCF_024606245.1 Endozoicomonas sp. SESOKO2 | reverse complement strand
ACTTACAGCCATAAGAAAATACATAGCGCAAAGATTACATAAAATTTTCATTGCCTCAAATGATTACCAAGTCATAATGTTAACCTTAAGCTCAGGACTTACGGATCTGCTGGAGCAATCAGAAGCTATATTTGCAATGCTCCCAACGACTGACAACGATGCCGACGGGCAGGCTGATGAAGCCAAACACGACGAGGCTGCCGAGGGATCAGAAGAAAGAAAGCTTAGCAGTGAAGAGAAGAACAAATACCTGAAAGAACAAACAGAATCCTTGGAGGATTTCATCTATTGGTGCAGGTATTACTATGATTTTGCCATAAGATCTCCTTATAACTCTGACAGCAGTGAGTCCTGCGGTAGTGAATCTGACAGAGGTAATCTTGACGGAGTTCAATATTAATTTTTTTCCTGTTCTGTCAGGCCGAATACCAATAGTATGCTTCCTGGCAGGCTACTGACTCCGTGGCGGTAGCTTCGGCCGATCCATTCGTGACCCCTAACTTCAGTGGCAATAGCCGGATGCTCTGCAGCGTCCTGCATTGTTCGATTAAAGCCTGCATTCTGTCTGCCTCGTCCTGTCCAAAAGCTTTGAACCACGATTGAAGGGAACGAAGCTCTGAGCTCTTGGTAATGCCTTAGAAAACGGAGCTGGCTGCGCGATCAGGCTGGGACCGGCTTTCGCTTAAAATTGAGCACTGCTGCAATACATGGACTACTTTGTCAGGACATTTGTAAACTGATGAGAGCAGATGTGGATGAATAACTTCTTATCTCGCTTGCCTGAAACACCAAAACGATCAATGTTTTGCCATCTTGGCAAGCCTAATCAGTCGCTTGCTGCTTCCCTCGGCCTCATCATGATGGTTTGCCCCTGTTCAGAACTACTGGCAAAAAATGGTTTATCAACGCCAGTGGAGGAGAGGCTTGTTTTAGAAAAAACAACAAAAGAGTCCAGCTTTCTGGACGATTTGATTAATCACAATACCTACGTAGGGAATATCCCTACTATAGCTCTCAACACGAATGCGACCAACCTTGTCTTTGCTATGAACCATGAAAACGAACAAGGACAAAGAACGGATGAGCATTCAGAAGAATCGGAAGGCGCTGGAGCACAAATACCACGGCCTTTATCGACAATTCCGCTCCCGCCCATGACCCACGCAGAAGTGAGTGACATTATCCGGGAATTGAATACAGGCATTGATCAAGAAACCTTAGACACTCTGTTGAACTTCGTTCCGGTCACCCCCCCCGATGAGAGCCTGACAATTGATGGCATGCTTGTGAAATTGATGCAAACTCTTCGCATTCCGGTTGATTGTCACATGATAACAATGCATTTAGTCCTATCGTCCATTGAGGGTACCACAACGCCAGTCGATATGGGCCAACCAAACCAAAAACAGAGACTTGCACTCTTGATGTTGGCTTACTATACGGCCATCAATTCAGAGAAGCTACCCCATAAAATGGCTTATGAATTTTTTCTATCATTCCTACTGCACGCCTGTGACTTGTCTGGTATCGAAAAACTCCATACTATAAAAGGTGACCTTTTAGGCACAGACAAACCCACAGAAGATCAAGACGTTTTAAAAGAAAATGTTAGAAAATCAGCAATAATCTTCGCTGGACTAAGAAAGCAGGAAGAAATGCGCGTTTATTTTTTTTTGAAACAAATCAAAAATACTTCAGAAGCTGAAGAATCCGAGACAAAAGTCCAGATTCCAGTGTTAGAAAAAGTATCCAATCTACTCAACCGTGGTGTTAATAAGATCGGACTACCACTTTATGAGCGTAATATAAAATCAGCTAAACGAATGCTAAAGGTGTTAGAATTAACAGGATTTGGTAAAAAAAAATCACAATTGGTTGCCTCTAATAACCTGTTCATTAATTTAATTGATGCCATAAGCATGACTCTTGATCCTTACGTTATACAGTTTGCAAAAACACTCATTGACAATATGTCGAGTTATTTTACTGCATCTAATTGGGATCAAACCATTACTGATTCTGAAGGCAAAGAACAAAAATTATTTCAAGTATTCCAAAAGTTAATAACCGACGCAAAAGAAAACCCGGGGAATGAAAATCCTGAATTATTTCAACAATTACTTCTGGCTCTGGAAAAATACATAGAGCAACAATTACAAAAAACGTTTACTGAAAAAAATGATTACGAGTTCATAATGGTAACCCTCGGCACAGGATTTCAGGCCCTCTTAGAACAATCAAGGAAAGTTCTGTTAATGCTTGACCGAAGTATTGACGCCAGTGCCAATGAGCAGGCTGATGGAGCTAAACATGGCGAGGCAGCACGGGGAGAGCTCAGCGAAGAAGAGAAGAAGAGAAAACACCTGGGACAACGGATAAATTACTTGCAAGATTTCGTGGATTGGTTTGGATCTCACTATGGTTTTGCCGTGAACTCTCATTATGACACTGACAGCAGTGACTCTGACAGCAGCGACTCTGACAGCAGTGACTCTGACAGCAGCGACTCTGATAGCAGTGACTCTCAGAGCAATGATATTGACAGAGGTAGTCCTGAAGAAATGAATCCTCCTGTCCTTTCAAACCAACTGCTACCGGCGAACTGCTGGCTCGAAGACGTTACTGTTTAAGGCCGTTCCATTTGTGCCCCATAACGTCATTGGCAGTAGCCGGTTCTGCGCTGTTCGAATGCCACTCCCGGGTTTAAGTCCAGATTGTAACTGCCTTGCCTTGTGCACAGGCCTTGAACCTTGGAACTCCAAGCTCTCGGCAATTCCTGCGCTTAGAAAACGGGGTTGCCTGAGCGATCAGGCTGAGTTTGAAGATGCTTAAAATTGGGCACTTCTGCAATCTGTGGACTACTTTATCAGGGCATCCATAAATTAAAAAAGGCAGATGTTGATGAATAACTCCGCTTCCCAATTATCAGCAACCGCAAGGCAATCGATCTTTTTCCATCGTAACATGGCTAATCAGTCGGTTGCCGCTTCCCTTGGCCTCATCATGATGGCTTGCCCCTGCTCAGAACTACTGGCAAAAAATGGTTTATCAACACCATCGGTGGAGAGGCTTGTTTTAGAAAAACCAACAAAAGAGTCCAGCTTTCTGGACGATTTGATTAATCACAATGCTTATGTAGGGAATATCCCTACTTTAGCTCTCAACCCGAATGCGACCAACCTTGTCTTTGCCATGAACTATGAAAATGAGCAAGGCGAAAAAAAGGATGAAAATTCAACAGAACCGGAGGGAGCTACAGCACAGCCGCTGCAATCTTTAATCGAAATTCCTCTCCCCGTGATGCTCCATGGGGTAATTTCCGAAATTATCCGTGCCATAACTACAGATATTAATACAAACCACATTAATATGATGTTGGAGGAAATTCCGGAAACCCCTCCCGAACATGCCCGATCAATTGCAAGCATGATTGATCATTTGATAAAAACTCTTGGCATAACGCTCAACGAAAACCAAAATGCGTTGATTAGTGTTCTGTATGATATTCAGGGCGCCGAATCTCCTGTCGATATAAGCAAACCACAACAACGAGAGAGCCTCGCGATGTTGTTGATGAGTTACTATACAGCCCTCAAGTCAAATGGGTCATCCCCTCAAATGGCTAATGTTTTTTTTAACTCATTCCTGCTTCATGCTGTCGGCTTGTCTGGTATAGGGAGGCTCCATGCCACAAGGGGTAACCTTTTGGGTATAAAAGAACCCATCGAAGATCCCGAACTTTTAAAAGGTAATGTTAAAGAATCCAAAAATGTCTTTTCTGCCCTGAAAATACTCGAAGAAGCGCGCCTTGATTTTTTGCAACAACTGAATTTTTACTCAGAAGACGAAAGATCCAGCGCATCACCCGATCCACTGTTGGCAGCTGCTACCAGCCTTCTCAACTATGGTGTTGAGAAGAACGGGATACCGCTATATAAGCGCAACATAAAATCACATAAACGAATGTTAAAGCTAATAGAATCATATGGTGAAAACAATCCTAAGTTAGTTGCCTCTAACAATCAATTTATGACTTTGATTCATGCCATAAGCATGCTGCTTGATCCTTCCGTTATACAGTTCACAGATTCACATATTGAAAACCTGTTAAGTTATTTTAGAAAATCAAAGTGGTTAGAAACCGACACTGACTCTTCAGACACAACAAGCAAAGAACAGAGGTTATTTGAAGCATTCAAGAAAGTATCAGAAGATGCAAAATACAATGATGGAAATGAAGGTCCTGAATTATTTGGAGAATTACTTCAAGCTCTGAAAGACTTCATAGAGAAACAATTACAAATAGCTTTTACTGAGGCAGATGATTACCAAGTGATAATGGTAACCCTCGGCACAGGATTAGCGAGCCTGCATGAACAATCAAATGATATGTTGGAAATATTTGATAGGCAGATTGACGCAGCCAAAGATGAAAAAGCAGCAGAAGGCCAAGAAGGAGAAGAGCTTAGTAAATATGAGAAGAAGGCACGACACCTGAGAGAACGGATAAGCCACTTGCGAGAATTCGTCGAATGGTTCGGGTCTAACTATGAATTTGCTATGAACAGCCCTCATGAAAGTGGCAGTAGTGAGTCTGAAGGCAATGATGTGGGCAGTACTGATGCTGACAGAGGTAGTGATTCCAACAGAGGTGATGCTGACGGAGTTGATGCTGACGTTGATGCTGACGGAGTTGAAGATGACAGGGTTGAAGCTGACAGGGTTGAAGTTAATGGAGTTGAAGTTAATGGAGTTGAAGTTAACACGATCCCTGCTGACAGAGATGAAGCTGACAGGGGTAATCCTGACGGTGTTTAGTTTGGATACTTTTCCAGTTTTTTCAGACCGGGGCTATCAGGAAATTTGTGCAGATTCAGTTGTAGCATTGCGGTCGAAGTTTTGATGAGGTCAGCAACGGCTTCAATGCAGATATCGCCTGCTCGATAAATCAGGGTTGCCGGGTTCTTGAGTATTACGGTCACAGAGGCGTGGCAGGCGAAACTACCTTATTCAGGGCATTCAAATTCAACAAGGCAGGCGACGATGAGTCATCCCATAGGTCGATTACTAATAGCATCAAAGCCATCAATATTTTTCCATCGTTACAAGGCTAATCATTTGGTTACTGCTTCCCTTGGCTTCATCGTGCTGGCTTGCCCCTGTTCAAAACTGTTGGCAGGAAATCCTTTTTCAACGCCAGTGGCGGCAGAATTTGCTGGAATAAAAACGACAAAAGAGCCTGGCTGCCTGGACGATTTGATTAACCATAATGCTTACATAAGACAAATCCCTCCTTTTGTTTTCAACCCAAATACGACCCATTTTATCTTTGCCATGAATCATGAAAATGAACGAGGCGAAAAAAAGGATGAGTATTCAGAAGAACCGGAGGGGGCTGAAGCACAGCAGCTTAAGCCCTTAATGGAAATTCCGCTCCCGCCAATGAACCATGCACAAATTACTGCCATTATCCAAGGGCTGAATACTGGCTTTGATGAAGACACCCTGAACACTATGTTGAGCTACATTCCGGTAACCCTGCCCGATGAGAGCCTGACCATTGCAAGCATGATCAAGGAAGTGCAACAAGCTCTCCATGTTGAGGCTGACAATAACCAGAACGCAATGATAGAAGTTCTAACGAATATCGTGGGTACCGAATCTCCTGTCGATATGACTAAACCAGAGGATCAACTGAGCCTGGTGATTTTGATGATGAGTTACTACACAGCCATCCATTCAAATGGAGCTACCCCTCAAGTGGCTCATGCTTTTTTTGACTCATTCCTGTTTCACGCCACTGATTTTTCTGGTATCAGGAGACTTCATGCCAGAAAAGCTGGCCTTTTAGGTACAATAGCATCAATAAAAGATCACGAAATTTTAAAAGCAAATATTAAAGAATCTGCTTCAGTCTTCTCTGGCCTGAAGTTGTTGGGAGAAATGCGCCTTAAGATTTTGCAACAATTGGACAATCTACCAGAAGCTGAAATTTCTGAGGCATCAGTAGACCCCATGTTATTAACCGCTTCCTCTTTGCTCAACTATGGGATTGATAAGAACCTAACACCGCTTTATCAGCATGATATAAAATCAGCCGAACAAATTTTAATGCTCATACAAGAGTATGTTGAGAAAAATCCTGAATCAGTTGCCTCTAATATTAAGTTCATGAGTTTTCTATATTCTTCAAGCCTGATTCTTGGTTCTTTCATTAAAAAAATGGTACTTACACAAGGTGACAACATGTCGATTAATTTTAGCAATTCAGATGTTTTAGCTGAGGCTGATCCCGTTATTGACGCTATCGACACGGTGTTTAAAAAACTAACATTAAGTGCAATATCCGAAGAAGTACGAACCGACTCAAAAAAAAACACTGGAAATGAAAACCCTGAATTATTTCGAAAATGGCTTCTAGCCTTAGAAAATCACATATCGACACAATTACAAAAAACGTTTATTGATAAAAATGACTACACACTCGAAATGTTATCTATCTGCTCAACATTTGACTTACTGGAGAGCTACACTACGAAAGCAATGTATCGGCTAACTACTGACAACAACGCCAATGAGCAGGCTGATGGAGCCAAACAAAACAAAACAGCAAAGGGTCAAGAAGGAAAAGAGTTTAGCAACGAAGAGAAAAAGAAGAAGATAAAGCATCTGAAAGCACGGAAAAAATGCTTGGATGATTTCGAAGATTGGTTCAAGACTAACTTTGATTATTCTGTAGACACGCTTTATGGCTCTGAGAATGTTGAGGCCGTCAGAGCTAGTTTTGACGCTAGTTTTGACTATTGACGGTGTTTATTTTTAATCTTCTTCCTGTTCTTTCAGAATAATCGCCACCAACAGCTTCAAAACCCACGTTCTGATCGCCGCGGTCGCGAAAGGCTTATAAGGAAAATCCCCCTCTTTATTCTCAACCCAAATACAACCCACTTTATCTTCTCCATGAACCACGAAAATGAGCAAGGCGAAAAAATGATTGAGGATTCAGAAGAATCGGAAGGAGCTGAAGCACTCCTGCCTCAGCCTTTAATCGAATTTCCGCTCCCGCTAGTCAATGCCACAAGAAACGAAACCGCCAGACGTGTTCAGGCTATCGGTCTTCCTACCACCTTTGCTACTGGCGGTAGAACCAAGTTCAACCGCACTCAGCAAGGATACAAGAAAGAGCAATGGATAGATGCCGCCTGTTTAGGAGAGTCAGGAGCCAGCATATACATACCAGAAAGCACAAAACCCTTAATCATTAAGGCTATGGGTCGTGGATCGAGGCAAATGTGCAGAGTGGACAAGTACGGATTTCCCCGTACAAAGGCTAAAGGCTCAAAACAAGTAAAAGGGTTTCAGACTGGCGATATCGTCAAAGCTATCGTTCCGGCAGGTAAACGGCAAGGAACGTATACAGGACGGGTTGCGGTACGCAGTCGAGGAAGTTTCAACATAGCAAATGGAACGGGAACAATAACCGACATATCCTACAAACACTGTAAGAAAATTCAGTCTACGGATGGTTACGGGTACAGCTTGTCCTAACGGGCAAGTCTATTTTCCCCACCGCACTTACGGTGTCCCCAAATCGAGGCAAAACGATGGCTTAAAACGTAACGTGCAAATTCAGTAATAGCATTGACTGGTGCTTAAAATTCGGCACTGCTGCAGTCCATGTACTAGTTTATGTGCACATTCATAAAATAGAGAAGGCAGGTGTCGATGAGTCATTCCATTTTTCGATTACCTAAAACAGCAAAGCGGTCGATATTTTTCCATCGTGACAAGGCTAGTCAGTTGTTTGCTGCTACTCTTGGCTTTATCACTACGGCTTGCCCCTGTTCAAAACCGATGGCAGAAAATCTCTTACCAACACCAGATGAGGAGATATTTGTCAGAGATGAAGAGACAAAAGAGTCCAGCTTACTGGGCGATCTCATTAACCATAATGCTTATATTGGGATAATCCCCCCTTTTAGTCTCGACCCGAATTCGACCAGCGTTATCTTCGCCATGAACCATGAAAATGAGCAAGGCGCAAAAAAGGATGAGAATTCAAAAGAATCGGAAGGAGCCGAAGGAGGACAACCGCAGTCTTTAATGACGATTCCGCTTCCGCCAATGAGCCATGCAGAAGTGAGTGACATTATCCTGAAGTTAAATACAAGCATTGAGGCAAGCACTTTAAACACTATGTTGAGCTACGTCCCTGAAACACTCCCCAACGAGAGCCTGACCATCGAAAGCATGATTGAGCAAGTACAACAAATTTTCGGTGTTGTGGCCAACAACAACCAGAAAGCAATGATAGAAGTTTTATCTCATATCCGGGGGATCGAATCTCCTGTCAATTTGACCAGACCACAACAAAAACAGAACCTTGCGATGTTGATAGTGGCTTACTACACAGCCATCAATTTAAGTAAATTATCCACTCAAGAGGCTAATGACCTTTTCAACTCATTCCTGCTTCACGCCACGGTCTTGTCTGGTATCGAGAGACTCCGTATCGAAAATGATGAACTTTTAGGTCTGGAAAAATCAATAGATAAACCCACAGAAGATCACAAAGTGCTAAAAGCAACTATTAAAAAATCTGCTGCCGTCATCTATGGCCTGAAATCGCTGCAAGAAATGCGACTTTATTTTTTGCAACAATTGGAGAATGACTTAGCAGCTGAAAAGTCCGACACACCTGTCGATCCAAAACTGAAAGCCACTTTATCTCTGCTCAACTATGGCATTTATAAGAACGGAATACCGCATTCTCATCGTAATATAGAATCAGCTCAACGAATGCTCTGCCTACTAGAACATAATGGTAAAAAAAATCCTGAGTTAGCAGCCTTAAATATTCAGATCTTAACTTTTATTGATGCCATAAGCCTGATTCTTGATCCTGCCGTTATACAATTCGAAAGTAAACATATTGACAACCTGTCGAGTTATTTTAGCGCATTAAATTCAGATGATCCCACTACCGACTCTTCAGAGACAAGAGACAAACAACAGTCATTATTTGAAATATTCAAAAAGGCACTAACCGACGCAAAAACCAACCCGGGAAATGAAAATCCTGAATTATTTCAAGAATTACTTATAACCTTACAAAAACACATAGAACAGCAATTACTAAAAATTCATGATAATTCAAATGATTACACAACCATAATGCTAACCCTCACCACAGGATTTCAGGATCTGCTGAAACAATCACGCATTATGTTGGCAATGCTTGAGACAACTGTTGAGACCAATGCCAACGATCAGGCTGATGACGCTAAATCCAGCGAGCCAGCAGATGGACAAGAGAGAAAAGAGTTCAGAGAGAAAAAGCAGAAGATCAAACACCTGGAAGAACGAGTAGAATACTTGGTTGATTTCTTCGATTGGTTCTATGATTTTGCCACGAAGTATCCTTATGACTCTGACACTATTGATCCTGACAGATATATTCCTGAAAGTCTTGACGGAGTTTATTTTTAATCTTCTTCCTGTTCTTTCTGACCTGGCCACCAGCAGCGGCTTCACAGCAAACGGCAGGCTCTGAAACGGTAGTGATTTCGGTAGGTCATTTAGCCCCTGCAAATTCGGTGCTGCTGCAACCCATAGACTACTTTTTAACACAGCATCCATAAACCCTTGAAGGCAGGTGTAGATGAGTCACTCCATTGCTCGATTACCTAAAACAGCAAAGCAATCGATATTTTTCCATCGTGATAGCGCCAATCAGTCGGTTGCTGCTTCCCTCTGCATCATCATGATGGCTTGCCCCTGTTCAACACTTCTGGCAGACAATCTTTTTTCAACACCAGTGGAAGAGGGATTTGTTAGAGAAAAAACGACAAAAGAGTTCAGCTTCCTGAATGATTTGATTAATCATAATGCTTATATAGGAAAAATCCCTACTTATGATCTCAACCCGAATACGAGCAGTCTTATCTTTGCCATGAACCATGAAAATGAGCAAGACGTGAAGAAGGATGAGCATTCAGAAGAATCGGAGGGAGCTGAAGCACGGCAGTTACAACCATTAATGGAAATTCCGCTCCCGCCAATGAACCATGCACAAATGACCGCCATTATCCAGGGGTTGAATGCAGGCTTTGATGAAGTCACCCTAAACACTATGCTGAGCTACATCCCGGTAACCCCCCCCGATGAGAACCTGACAATTGCAAACATGATTCAGCAAGTGATACAAGCCCTCGGCTATACACTCGACAATAGCCAAAGTTTGATGATAGCAGTTCTAACTGACATCCGAGGCACCGAATCACCTGTCGATATTACCAAAACAGAAGATCAACACAACCTCGCGATGTTGATGGTGAGTTACTATATCGCCATCCATTCAAATGAAGCCACCCCTCAAGAGGCCCATTTCTTTTTTAACTCATTCCTGCTTCACGCCGCCGGCTTCTCTGGTATCGACAGACTTGACACCAAAAAAGATGAGCTTTTAGGTGTAAAAGAACCTATAAATGATCGCACAGTTTTAAAAGAAAATATTAAAAAATCTGCCAGATTGTTCGATGGCCTGAGATTGCTGGGAGAAATGCGCCTTACTTTTTTATACATATCGGAGCAATACTCAAAATTTAAAAAGACCAGGGAATCAATTAATCCACTGATAACAGCCGCATTCTCTCTTCTCAACAAAGACGTTAGCAAGAGCAAAAAAATGCTTTATCATAATAAATCTCACTCAGCTCAAACAATGTCCAGGCTGATAAAAAAATATGGTGAAATAAAACCTGAATTAGTTGCCTCGAATAATCAGTTTTTGAGTTTAATTGATGCCATATGTCTGATTCTTGATCCTTACTCTATACAACTCGCAAATACACACATTGACAATCTGGCGACTTACTTTAGCGCATCCAACTGGGATGACACTATTACTCACTCTTCAGAGATAAAAGACAAAGAACAGACATTATTTGGAACATTCAAAAAGGTATTAACCGACGCAAACGACAACCCGGGAAATGAAAATCCTGAATTATTTCGTGAATTACTTCTAGCCCTACAAAAATACATAGAGCAACAGTTACAAAAAACTTTCAATGATTTTAAGGATTGCCAAGTCATATTCGAAAGCCTCTTCACAGGATTTGAAGATCTGCTGAGGCAATCACGCATTATGTTGGCAATGCCCGAGTCAACTCTTGAGCCAGATGTCAACGAACATGCTGATGGACCCAACCTTGGCGAGGCAATAAAGGATCAGGAAGGAAAAGATTTCAGCGAAAAAGAGAAGAAGAAAAAACACCTTGAAGAACGGATAGAACACTTGGTTGAGTTCCTCGATTTTCTCTATGATTTTTCTATAGAGAATATTGACAACATGGACCCTGATAGTCTTTATCCTGCCGCCTGTTATGTTCTTCCTCCCAGCCTTGACGAAGCACTTGAGGACAAATATTACTACTAATTTTCTTCCTGTTCTTCAGGATCGGGTACCACTAGCAGCCTGTCGGACTTAAGCGTCCGTAGCGAGGATTGCAAGAAATTGAGG
>NZ_JAHHPQ010000367.1:0-1226 GCF_024606245.1 Endozoicomonas sp. SESOKO2 | reverse complement strand
CTTCTGACTGTTTAGTCTTCTAGTACGAGACCACACACATAATTATGCGCGTCAGTGATTTTGATTTTGAGCTGCCCGACGAACAGATTGCCCGTTTTCCTGCCCGGGAGCGAACCGGTAGTCGACTGTTGCGGCTTGATGGTCCTACAGAAACCATTACCCATGGGCAGTTTGCCGATGTAGAAAATCTGATTGAGCCCGGCGACCTGCTGGTTATGAATAACACCCGGGTGATTCCTGCCAGATTGTTTGGCCGAAAGGAAACCGGTGGCAAGCTGGAAGTTCTGATAGAGCGTATTTTAGAGGAACGAAAAGTTTTAGCGCACGTTCGCTCCAGCAAAGCGCCAAAACCGGGCAGTCGTATCTTTCTGGCTGATGATTGCATTCAAGCTGAAGTGACGGGGCGACAGGGAGCGCTGTTTCTCATGGACTTTGATAAGCCTGTGCTGTCTCAGTTAAAGGAGCATGGTCATATGCCCCTTCCTCCCTATATTGATCGTGAAGATGGCAGTGCGGATCGCCTGAGGTATCAGACGGTGTTTGCTCAAAAAGACGGTGCTGTGGCAGCACCTACTGCTGGCCTGCATTTTGACGAGGCTATGTTGCAACGTCTGAAAGATAAAGGCGTTGAGCAAGCTTTTGTTACATTGCATGTAGGCTCTGGCACCTTTCAGCCAGTTCGGGTTGATAATATTGCTGACCATAAAATGCATTCTGAGTACATAGAAGTACCAGAAAAAGTCTGTGAGGCAGTCAAAGCAGCACGTGCCCGGGGGAATAAAGTGGTAGCAGTGGGGACCACGTCGGTACGTTCCCTGGAGTCGGCCTCCAGAGGCGGGGAAATCAGCCCCTTCTTCGGCGATACCGATATCTTTATTTTTCCGGGTTATGAATTCCGTTCCGTGGATGCCATGATCACGAACTTCCACCTTCCACAGTCAACATTACTAATGCTGGTCAGTGCGTTTTCAGGTAAAGACGCCATACTTCGGGCCTATAACGAGGCAGTGAAAGAAGGCTATCGATTCTTCAGTTATGGCGATGCCATGTGGCTGACCCGAAAAGCCTGAAAAAGAAAGTCGAACGTCGGGCTTGAAAAAGTCCGGACCCGTTCCCACTTTAAAAGCTGGTTAAATTTTGGAAATGAGTCAGATGAATGCAGTCTGCTGTGTCATCTGAATTGAGAGGCTCATGAGTAGAGAAGAGTGCTTCATGCAGTTCGAAGG
>NZ_JAHHPQ010000366.1:0-1139 GCF_024606245.1 Endozoicomonas sp. SESOKO2 | reverse complement strand
ATGCCTGTGATTGTTCCTGGGACAAAGTGTGTGAAAAGATCCAGACGGCAAAAGTACATGGCGGCATCGTAGTGATTTCAGAAATGAATTTGATCGACAGTCAGCATCTGGAAGGTGAGTTAAACGACATTCTGGCCGGTGACGCCCACCCGGGCTTCCACCTGTTTGCCACCATCAACCCACCGCAGTACAGCGGGCGAAAACCGTTATCACCGGCGCTGAAAGGACGTTTTCGTCATTTGCCCATCCGGCAGTACAGTCCGTCAGAATTGCAGGCCATTGCCAGGAAAGTGTTGCCAGAGACCCAACAGGGGAAAATCATCGCTGAACAACTGACTATGCAACATTGTCGTTTGAGGGCTTATCTGCAACAGAAAAACCTGCCGTTGCAGCCGACCAGTCTCGATTTACAGAATGTCGCCAGGGCTGTTATCAGAGGGGGTGATTTTACCGAAGAAGGACTACAGCAATGCCTCAATCAGCACTACCGGCTTTACCTCATGGCCGCCAGGAAATCACTGGAGGAACTACCAGAGTCATCGGCTCTTACCGTCAACAACGGTGAGCTTGATTCCGGACTCTGCCATTGGTTCAACCAGACGGTATCGGGCATTGATCGTCCGTGGTTGATACGACGCGATGATTTCAACAGTCTGGATGAAAAACGCCATAAAATTTGTATCAAGGCTGATCTGAATGAAGAGGAAGCCAGAACCGAAATCATCAAGAGACTGGCTCAGGGCCGTTGGCAGGCATCCGGTCTTTTCCTCAAACCGGATCAGTCAGACAACATTCTCACTCAGGCACTTTACCGACACTGGCAGCAACGCTGGTTTGATCGTGAGTTTGGCCCGATGAGCGTGGATGCTAATAGCGTGTTTCCCCTGACGAAAGAACAGGAACAAACACTGAAATTAACCGCTTCCCAGCCTTATCTTCAGAAGACTGATCAGCGGATAGACGCATGGAATGCCCGTGACGTTCAACTATGGCCTGCGTTTTGGCATCAGATTTGTCATCAGATAAGTGCTCTGGAGAACCATCGGGTTGACAGTAGTATTAACAAAGGGTCAGCTGCTGGCGGTGATAACGCTCCTGAACCATACGATCCGGAAGTCCACGAGAAAGAGGCTCCGGCA
>NZ_JAHHPQ010000365.1:0-1897 GCF_024606245.1 Endozoicomonas sp. SESOKO2 | reverse complement strand
GCCTTTGTCCTGGCGCTCATACCCGGCTCAAGAAAAGCCAGGCTGGAAGCATTGGAGCTCTCAATAGCTCTCTGAATTTGTGGGTCATGAAGATGTATGTAAGGGTCAAGAATAGTTGCCACCTCGATAGCCACCTCCCTGGCACGTGTTTCTGTCAAATATCTCCGGGCAGACGACAGGGCGGGGCGATAGCTATCTTGCCTTATGCGGGATTCCTTTGAAAACGCTTCCAGACGGTTCGCGACCTCCATTCTGGTATCATCGTCTAGTTCGATACTCTGCTCTGAAATAGTCAGGCTTCGTTTTAAGTTTTCTTTAGGGTTTTGCTGATAAAGTGTGGAGAGTTTTTGCCAGTACTTCAGGGCGCGTTTGAGTTTCTCACTGTCCCTTCCCTGCTTCAGGTAGGCACGATGAGCTTCATTGTAGAGTTGAATGGCTTTATCGAGTTGCTTGCGTTTTATGTTAAGGGCTATAACGTGTTTGCCGGTTTTATGGGTCAGTTCTCCGGCCTGAAGAACCTGCAAACTGAGATTGTCGAGTGACTCCCTGACCGCAGCCACTAACTTCGGGGGGCTCAGGCCGTGATCGGTAATAATGCCATTCTGGATATCAACATTATGGAGCCAGGTCGCCAGGGCCTTGAGGCGGGAGTAAACCCTGGCCCGGCTGATCCGGAAACCATTGCGTTCTTCCTCGAGCTTGTCCAGAGCCTTGGCCAGGTCCCAGCGACCGGTATACTCAATTTTAAGCCAGGAAATTTTGCGCCCGCAAATCAGCTCGAAGCATAATATGAGTATTTCCTCGACATCGTGAAGGGTCATTATTTCTTCATTGTCCCGCGCACTGGCAGTGAGAATCCGCTCAATGAACAGAGGCTCCCTGGTTTGTCCTTCATGGGGTCTGGCCACGATACCGCTTAATCTGTTTTTGAGCGCCTGGGCTATGCGCGGGTGAAGTTCTTTGAGTTCGTTATGATAACGCTCCGTGTCTTCGGAGACTTCGTGGACAATGTCACGCATTCTATGATAAAGGCCGGCCCTGCGGAATATTTCAATCTGTTCAGCCTTGCGGGCCAGATCAGGGTCACCCGTAATATCTTCAATGGCTGCTGATATCCATTCCGGGCCAAGATCGAACTTTTGCAAAAGAATACCGGCAGAGTGGATGCGACGTGCATCTTTGGCCATATTACGTTGGGCCAGGTCGCGCACTACATAAATGACTTCGGGAATTCGGTCGATGATGCTGAGCAGGTTGTTTTTGTCTTGATTGATCCGTCGGCCGTGGGTAACGTCGTAAATCAGCTTGGTGAACAGACCCAGACCAATGGCAACAATGGAATAGCCAACGAAATAAAGGGTTCTGTCCAACGGCATCATGGTGCCGTAGGCAATATAGTAGCCTGCAAAGGCGGCCAGAAGTGTGACCGGACCTGCAGTCCAGGCGTACTGCATTACAGTGACACTCCAGGGCTCCTGATGAGGAGCGCGTGCCACTTTCTCCAGCCAGTTCAAATCGCGTTCTTCAAGCTGGAGTTCGTCATCATTCCGTTGCTGTCGCCAGCGACTGAAAGGGGCGGTCATTGTCGTATATTTCGCTTTTTTTGGCAGGGGAGCACTTCTTAATTCTAAAGTCTCAGTATGATGGTTCAGTATATGTAGATTTACGTCTTAGGATAAGCGTTTTGTAATCTCTTATCTCGCGAGCTGTTAACCTTTCTCTGGTTCATGAGCCGATAGCCGCATATCTGCACAGGAAGATGCCCGACAGACTCTGTTCTTGCCCAAGTGCTTGGCCTGATACAAGGCGTCGTCTGCTTCTTTCAGTATTTTATCGAGAGTGTTGGTCTGCGGACCGGTGGCAGCAATCCCCAGGCTGATGCTCAGTGGAATAGGGC
>NZ_JAHHPQ010000364.1:0-1642 GCF_024606245.1 Endozoicomonas sp. SESOKO2 | reverse complement strand
TTGCCAAGGCACTGGATCACCCGCTCCGGTCCCGGACGGCGGTAATAATGCTGCAAGACCTTCAGGATGGTTTTTTCGTTGTCGCCGACATGATCAGGCATGACCGGCGGTTTGCTGAACGCGTCCACCATAAACTGAAATGCCGTTGGTGTCTCGGCTGCCGATGGTGTCGTCTGGTCGCGGGAATTCTCCAGACCGAGAGTTTTTTTCAGATCATCAATTTCCAGATGGGCCATTTGGACATGTTTTGGCCAATTCTGGTAGAAAGTATACGTTTCCCGTTGCTCCCACAGTTTTTCAAACCATTCGATATATTCAGCCGGGGAAAAATCACGAATAACTTTATTACTGCGAGGGTAATGCCATTCCAGATTGGCTTTAAGTCTATCCAGAAGGTCTTTGTTCGGGGAAGCCCCGTAATGAAACAGGGCCAATAAGTGAGACTGGATATGTTCAAGGGTTGGATGCAGCAGACTCGTTACATAAAGTGATGCCTCTGTCAAACGCGTCTGCCGTTGCTGTGGACTGATGCCCCTGCAGATTCGGTCAAATTCAACGACGTTTCCCGAACAACCAGTTAAAGGTAACCGCTTGAGATGTTGCAGGGTAAGGCTCTCAAAGGGAGCATAGGCAGCCACCATACAATTGAATATGCCCGCTGGCACTACAGAGTCATAACAATCTTTCATACATTTGATATGTCTCATGCCCCATTTAGTGGGCCTTGCCCCGCTCTGCAAAAGGAGCTGAAATAATCGGTAAGCTTCTTCCTCCCACTTTTGCTGCTGAGTCGGGGTTGCCGGTTCCGGGAACCCCATATTGTGTCTAACTATTTCAGTATTGAGGAGAATATCAGGCAAAGACTTAACCATCAGATTATGAAAAAAACGCTGGTCAATGGGCAGTCCACTTCGTTTTAATTCCATAAGCCTATCGGAGCTATAACAATCGGGATCACTCACCAGCTTGATAGCCTGTTGCAATTTGTGCATCACATCCGGTGGGTCGGTTAATTCCGAACTCAGTGTCTCTGCCCGCAAAGTGATTGGCAGCAGATTCAACATGGCTCTGAAATTGTTCGGGTCAATGCTCTGTGAGGACGTGAAATCATCCAGAGAGTGCTCATTGCCGGCCAGGTGGATACTGTCCAGCTCATCATCAAAACAGACCTGTACAGAACCTGTGTGATGACAATAAACGACCAGAGGCAGAGGTTTAAGCTTTAATTCCTTTTCACACTGGCGTTTGGACTCCAGGATATCGGCAATATTTGCCTGTGCATCGTTGTAAACGCAAAAGCATTGGATGTCTTCCTTGCTATAGCGGGTGAGCACCAGTTCCGGGTAACGTTCCAGGGGAAGATTGAAGAGTTTAAGTTTTGGTAGACTGAACGATCCGTCCGCTCTCAGATGTCCTGAGGTGAAACGAGGATAAACTCCCCAGATAACGATATTGGAACGTCCAAGAAGTCCATCGTGCAATGATTGCAGGTCAGGCAGAAGTTTTGCCTGCAGTTTATCCGCATCTGCACCTCTTTTCATACGCCAGCTGTGGGCATCACGTTTGTAGACGTACAGGCATTGGGGATTAACAGTGCCTACCATCCACTTACCGCAGAGTTCTGTCACGGGCTCAGTGGGCA
>NZ_JAHHPQ010000363.1:0-2597 GCF_024606245.1 Endozoicomonas sp. SESOKO2 | reverse complement strand
AACCGGGCAGACGAAAGGCACAAAGACCAATACGTGCAAGAGTAGACTTTTAATGATTCTATCCTTATTTTTTCTATGGATACGAGCAGTGAGGATAGACGAGAGGATAAGGGGCAAGAAACTAAAACAGAGTGGTTCATAGATTCTTTCATCTACGGCAAACGTGCTGAAATTTTACTGAAACGCCGATGTTTTATTCCTAACAACTGTCGTAAGATTTGGTTTTAGAAAAGCGATGAACTCAGGGATGAGCACAGAACTGTAAATGTGAAACCCGGGGTGACAAAACCATTATAGTTTTTCTAATACCAAAAAAAGCTTTTCGCTAACTCCCTTCATGGCAGGCTGGTCATTGCAGTGCTATACATTCCGGTGCAAATGGTAGAGGTCAGTTAATGAGCCTGTACATTACGCCGGACGTCGTGAAAATGACGAAATATTTCCAATAGCGAATGAGGTCTCGGATGTTGATTTTTTTTAAGCTCGGGTCCAGGAGAGAGCCACAAAAAAACGAAACTGCCCACTCGATGGTCCGATCACTGCTTCTGTTAGTAACCATAATGTATGGGGAGTCGCTGCCCGCTCTGGGATTAGTCGGCTCAAGCCCGGTACCAGCGCATTTCCTCTCTACCAATATGCTGGCTGAACCTGAACAGCCCAACTCTCTGTCAGTTGAATTTATGCAGTTCGCCCTCAGCTTGTTCCAGCTACTACCGAATAAAAGTCCACTTGCGCCTCTCCCATTGCCTCCTCTACCGATTTGGCCAATAAAGCAAAAACACCGCATTGACCTGAAGGCTGTGTTACATGAATACCCGGAGAACCATTGCAAGGCACTGATCGCCTTGGGTGCTGCCGGGGAAGTTGATGACGACGAGCCACCTGACGGAAACAACCGGACTCCTGACCCAGAGCCCCAGCCTGACCTTAACCTCGTTCCTGACCCTGTTCAAAAATGCCTGCAACAAAAAAAACAATTGCTTCGAATCTTGCGAATTAAACGACTATGGTCGATTATAAAAGGCCAAACCATTCTGGCCCGGATAATGTCAGACCGGATCATGGTTATTGAAGCGGATCTACTTGATCTGGAAAGCTCAGACCCTGCCACGATGCATCCGGTTCTGATTCAGGCATTGCTGGCACAGAATGATCACGAACTCAGTGTTTACCGTGAGATCGTTTCTGGCAAATATTCTGGTCGTCAGGCGGATAACGGAGAAAAAGGTCAACCCTCCAGACAGGCCAATGCATCAATGACCGCAACAACAGGTCAGACTGGCCAATCCGGCCAGATGAGTGGAACCGCAGCCCATAACCAGGAAACCGGTTCGACAGGCGGCAGTGGTGATGGAGGCGATGACCCACTGAAACCCTCAGCTGAGCAGGATCAAGAAAATTCGGTTGTTACATGCTCAAGGTGTAACAATGCACTGAATACTCAGGAATTACGTCGTATAGCCGGTGATGCAGCTGCTTCAGTGTTTTTATGCGATAAGTGCCTGTCGGACACTCATGATAATAAAGGAGCTGGACGAACGCCGGAAGAAACAGAGCCTGATTCATCAGAACCTGTTCAGATAGAAAAGAATGGCCTGGATAAAAAGAGAAATACTTTGAAAGTCGTTGCTTCAGGAGCACCAGCGGACAAACTAAGAAAAAGGGCAAAAACTCAAGTTACAGATAACCCACTGGAAAAAGTAAAAGAAAATATCCATTACGAATTAACTGAGCAAGAGCTGGAAAAAGCGAAAACCCTGATGAAGGTATTCGAGAAAAAAAACATCACTGTCAAACACTCTTTTTACAGGCTACTTAGCCATGTAGAAAGAAGGTCTTTTAATGGCTTCTTCCGTAATGCGATCGTATTTTTTGAGCACCTTCATGAAACCGTCGAAAGTACCAGCATACTGACCAACATGCTGGAGAATAGAGAAGAACATATCCTTGATTTTGCCCAACGCAGTCAGGATGAACTCGAATATTTAGCGACTCTGGCTGTATTCTCTTCCTTTGCGTCAATGAATAATGGCAAAAGCTTGCCCAAGCATGAGGAAGTGAAAGCGGTGCTGGGCTGGCGGGAATGGAAAGACAAAGATGGCAAGTTCAATATGAACTTGTTCCTCGCCCTCTCGTCTATGAACCGTGGCAGAGGCATGCTCAAACATAATGAGGTGATAGAGATACTGAGCTGGCCGGAATGGAGAGGCATAGATGGCAAGTTCAGTATTGAGCTGTTCCTTGCCTTCTCGTCTATGAATCATGGCAGAGGCATGCCCAAACATAATGAGGTAATAGAGATACTGAGCTGGCCGGAATGGAGAGGCAAGGATGGCAAGTTCAATAGGAAGTTGTTCAGCGCCCTCTCGTCTATGAATCATGGCAAAGGCATGCCCAAACAGAGTGAGGTGATAAAGGTACTGAGCTGGCCGGAATGGAAAGACAAGTATGGCGAGTTCAATATGGAGCTATTACACTCTTTCTCATTAATGTACTACACCAGACGTATGCCAAAATATGAGGAAGTGAAAGAGGTACTGAACTGGTCTGAATGGAGAGAAAAAAATGGTGAGTTCAGTATGGAGTGCTTCCGCGCC
>NZ_JAHHPQ010000362.1:0-2147 GCF_024606245.1 Endozoicomonas sp. SESOKO2 | reverse complement strand
ATGCCTGATTGGGGAAAGATGTATCCGGGTGAGATTCACCGGTGTTCAGATTCACTACAGGCATCGGGTCTTGCCGACACACCGCGCACTGTCGTGAGCCGACCGACTTTCCAACAAACTGCATCGAAATACAGTCCAGATGGAAGCGATGGCCACATTGGGTTCGACATTGAGCTTTGACGTCCACTGGCGCCAGATGACGGCCATGGAAAGGATCTAAACAAATTGGACAGACATCGGCCTCCGACTTAGTTACCGTGGGGAGAGAGGGGCGAGCAATGCCATCCATAAGTAGAACACCTGTGTTAGTCAATAATCAGTACGGATTAGACATAAGAACAGTTCGATAGTTCATTTCCCTACCTTGCCCCGGCCTTGGTTAATGTTTCCACAATGTCGCTATTCCCCATCATGGCTGCGATGGACAGCGGAGTGGCGCCGTCTTTAATTCTGACGGCGTTGAGATCCGCCCCGGCGTTGATCAGGATTTTCACGCAGTCGGTATTGCCTTTCTCGGCAGCGATGAACAGCGGAGTGGAGCCATCCTTGGTCGCGGCGTTGAGATCTGCCTTGGCTTCGATCAGGATTTTCATGCAGCCGATGTTATTTTGTTGTGCAGCGATCAAGAGCGAGGTGGCGCCATGGTCAGTTGGGGCGTTGAGATCTGCCTTGGCCTTGATCAGGATTCTCACGCAGTCGGTGTTATTTTGTTGTGTAGCGATGAACAGTGCGGTGCCGCCATCCATAGTTGAGGTGTTGAGATCCGCCTTAGCTTCAACCAGAGCTTTCACGCAGTCGGTATGGCCTCTCGCAGCTGCGATGAACAGTGCGGTGCTACCGTAATGAGTCTGAGCGTTGAGGTTTGCCTTGGCTTCGATCAGGGCTTTCACGCAGTCAGTATTGCCCACCTCGGCAGCGATGGACAGCGGGGTGCCGCCGTCTATAGTCCTGGCGGCGTTGAGATCGGCCCCAGCGATGATCAGGTCTTTTACGCAGTCGGTATTGCCTTTCCGGGCAGCGGTGAACAGCGGGGTGGCACCATCCGACAAGGCGGCGTTGAGATCCGCCCCGGCTTTGATCAGGATCTTAACACAGTCAGTGCGATTTTCTTGCGCAGCCATGAACAGCGAGGTAGCACCATTCTTAGTCTGGGCGTTGAGATCCGCCCTGGCTTCGACCAGGGCTTTGACGCAGTCGGTATGGCCTCTCGCAGCAGCGATGATTAGCGGGGTAGCGCCATTCTTAGTCTGGGCGTTGAGATCCGCCCTGGCTTCGATCAGGGCTTTCACGCAGTCAGTATTGCCTCTCTGGGCAGCGATGAACAGCGGGGTAATACCACCCTTGGCCCGAGCGTTGATATCTGCCTTGGCTTCGATCAGGGCTTTCACGCAGCTGGTATTGCCCTTCTCAGCTGCGATGCAAAGCGGGGTGGCGCCATCCTTGGTAGGCGTGTCAAGATCCGCCCCGGCGATGATCAGGACTTTCAGGCAGTCGGTCTCGCCCCTCTGGGCTAAGGTGAACAGCGGGGTGTTGCCATCTTTAGTCTGGGCGTTGAGATCCGCCCTGGCTTCGACCAGAGCTTTCACGCAGTCGGTGTTGTTTTCTTGTGCAGCGAAGAACAGCGGGGTGGCGCCATTCCTGGTTCGGGTGTTGAGGTTTGCTCCCGCTTCGATCAGGGCTTTGACGCATTCAGTTTTGCCCATCCTGGCCGCAATGGACAGCGGGGTGGTGCCATCCGACAGGGCGGCATTGAGATTCGCCCCGGCATTGATCAGGGCTTTCACACATTCGGTATTGCCCATCTCGGCTGCAATGGACAGTGGGGTGGCGCCATCCGGACAGGCGGCGTTGACATTCGCCCCGACTTCGATCAGGGCTTGCAGGCAGTCGATTTTATTTTCTTGGGCAGCCATGAACATTGAGGTTGCACCGTACTTACAGACGGCGTTGAGATTCGCCCCGGCGTTGATCAGGCATTCGACGACCGTCTTGTGCCCCCCGAAGGATGCCATCATCAAGGGAGTGTAATCGTCACACGTAATGTTATGGACATTGACATTGACTCCTTCTTCCAGAGACGTGTTTACCTGATCCAAATCCCCTTCAAAACAGGCACGATAAAACGTCTGATCGGGAAAAAATGTATC
>NZ_JAHHPQ010000361.1:0-1660 GCF_024606245.1 Endozoicomonas sp. SESOKO2 | reverse complement strand
ATTATTCGCACTTTCATATCAAGCTTTGTCTCGAAATTGTCCCCTACAGAGGTCGGGACCATATCAAGGATGTATAGAGGGGTTTTTATCTTTGCAGGGCTTGGCCAGGGAACGCTGTTCACTCTTTTTGTACTTCTTGCTGTTTATACTATTCTTGGAGCTGGTCATGCGCCATTGCAGAAGTTTGAAGACAGCATCCGGGAGACCGACCAAGAATAGACTGCTCTGCTGCGGCGACATCAGATTGGTCTAAAAATCCCTCCTAGTTCAGCAAGTTGATCCACGATTCACCTTAACAAGTCGGAATTTTATGCTCAATTTTCTGCCATTCTCGCTACGGGGTCGTCCAATCGGGGGAACCGTTCAGCCTTCCCGATCTCCTATCGCACTTTCCCGGGAGTCGTGTATATGATCAAGCGGCAGCATTATCTGACCAGGTTGATGGCTCCTATACTCCTGTTACAGGCATTGAACATACGGGCTCAGGCTACGACTCAATCCCCAACCACGAACCCCTTTCCAACGGTTTCCTGCCAGTCTCTTACAAAGCAAACGCCGGGAGTTGAGCAGCAGTTAAAACAATACAGCCACCTTGTTCGCAATCGACAGTGCGTTGTTCTCACTCCCAACCCGGATGATGATTTGGACCAGAAGATAAAACAGATTCCTGAGAACACCGTTATACTCTTCTCGTCCGGTACTGTCCAGGCAGTGACACCTTCTCCATCAGCTTCTCCCGTGACGGAAAAAATCCAGGTTAAGTACTTTATTAGAAGAGAAATAGTGTTGAAGGATGGTCAGGATCTTCTTGGCGCTGCTGATGACGGTTTTGAAATCGTTATCATGCTTCACCCAACTTATAATAAAAAATATATGGTCAGGGCTGGAGCCACTGACAACTTCCATTTTAGAAAAACAAAAGACAGCCATATAAGACACATTACTTTCCTGCCAACTGGAACCGGAAATCGCAGGCCAGTTGACACTATTTTATTCGCAGAGTGTTTTAATCGGAGACTGATTTTAGAAAACAACGAGTTCAATCTTCCTAACCAGGCGGCAGTTGACCTTGATTGCAAAGAACCTCTGGATGCGTCGGCTCATCCAATGCGCCCGGGTCCGGGCCTGCGGTTCATCGATAACACGGCCATAGGTACTACTATCAACACGCCGACCAGCGAATACATTCCCGATGAGGTGATAAATATTAACCTTCCTGCCATCAGGAACCAGTCAAAGAGGATTGCTGTTATTGGGAACACTTTCCGGGGCAAAATGGCAAAAGCGGGTGAATTTATGCTTGGGCCCGGAACCAGTATGGATATCTTCAGAAACACGGTCTACATTGCCAGCTCCACATTACTCGGCGCTATTGCCCAACAGGGAGGTTTCGTTCTTATAGGACATAAAGATATTAATGCAGAACTTTCTCGTTATAATCTGGCAGGCAATGAGATCTGGGTAAAAGGAACAGCTATAACCGTCTTTACCCCCCTTAAACTGGCCCTGGCTTGCAATCACCTGCAGGCCGTCATTCCGTGGCAACAATTTAAACAAGAATTCAGTCTGAAAGCCATTCATCCATGGCCACAGGCAGCAGTTGAATGCACAAAATTGATGGGTTCATCCGTTGGTCTGCCTTCTTCTATCACTGAATGGC
>NZ_JAHHPQ010000360.1:0-3633 GCF_024606245.1 Endozoicomonas sp. SESOKO2 | reverse complement strand
ATTCTATAGTGCCTTTTGCCACAGTAACAGTTCGGGATGGCTGCAGTAGAGCCTGTGCAGTAGGGCCAGTTCTTTCCAGATCCCGATACTGTAAGCATTAACAGACTCACGGAGCCGGGGTGGCGCAGACACTAGATGATAGAGCTGACTGGAGTCAGCCCAGCCTCAGAAAGTCAGTGCTGAATAAATAGCCAGACATTGTAGAGGGCGTATATTGAGAGCAGAAAAACGCCAGCCACTCTGCCTAAATGTCGAGGTTTCCTGCCAATCAGGCAAATCAGGGTCAACAGTATCGTCATGCCCAGCATGACGGGATAATCTCGCAGTATAACCGCTTTGTCCAGTGCTCCGGGAGCTACCAGTCCAGGCATGGAGAGAACTGCCAGGAGGTTAAATGTGTTAGAGCCGATCACATTGCCCAAGGCAATATCATGGTGGCCTTTTATGGCACTGGTAATGGAAGCAGCCAGTTCTGGCAGGCTGGTACCAATGGCGACAATCGTCAGCCCGATCACCAGATCGCTGATGCCCAAGGTCCTGGCGATCTCAGTGGCTCCCCATACCAGCAGCTGTGAGCTGCCCAATAATAATAAAAGACCAGAACCCAGCATGAACCAGGCTTTTGCCGGAGAGAGTTCTGGAATTTCCTCATCTTCCACTACTGACTCATCCGGGTGTTGTTTCTGCCAGTGAATCAACAGGTAGAGGGTAATGACAAGGCCTGCCAGCAGGATCAAGCCATCTATTCTGCCCAGATAACCATTGGCAACGCAGAGGCCGGCAACAATGGTGATCACCAGTAGAAGAGGGATTTCCCTTTTTGTCAGAGCTTTCTTAACAGGCAGGGGAGCTATAAGGGCAGTAACACCCAGAACCAGACCTATGTTGGCGATGTTTGAACCCATGGCGTTGCCCACTGCCAGCCCCGGGAATCCTTGCAGGGCAGCCGTCAGAGAGACCAGGATTTCAGGTGCAGAGGTGCCTATAGAGACCACTGTCAAACCGATTAACATTCTTGACACGTTCAGATTGCTGGCTGTGGCAGCAGCACCTGCAACAAAACAGTCTGCACTCCAGGTCAGGATAATAAAGCCAACCAGAATGGCAGCAAGGGCAATGAGCATAGGAGGAATTCTCTTATCTAATTTGGGGCGACTGGCCGAAATGGTTTTTTTACATTGGAAGCGGCAAGATGATTTTATTTAGCCATTTTTTTGTTAAAAAACCATTATCTGGAAAGGAGGCAGTCATTCTCGGGATCGACGAGTTTGTTAGCATGGATCAACCAATCCAGGCTTAAGTGGAAATCGTTGAGTCTAAGTCTGTTGATAGTGAAAAGATAGTAAATAGCCAGTAAAGAAGCAGTTTGGATGTCGTGATACTAATAAGGATACGTACTGATAGTTCAAAAAGTAGCCGAGAGTCGTCATAATGAGAGGCGGGTAGTGGTAAGCTGTCAGGTAGTGTCGGTTACTGCTTGGTGCAGTCCATACATATACAAGGAATCGCCTTCCAATGTCAGAGGCAAGTGATAACTTTATAGAGATCCATGGTTTGACGTTCCATCGCGGCGATCGAACTATTTTCAAAAATGTTGATATCACCATCCCAAGGGGAAAGGTGGTCGGTATTATGGGGCCGTCCGGTACCGGTAAAACAACGTTATTGCGTTTAATTGGGCGTCAACTTCGCTCTGACTCCGGACAGATCTTTGTGGATGGCCAGAATCTTGATTTGCTCTCCCGTGAAGAGCTGTTTCGTACCCGCCGCAAAATGGGCATGCTTTTTCAGAGCGGTGCTCTCTTTACCGATTTGTCGGTGTTTGAAAATGTCGCCTTCCCTCTGCGCATTCATACCAGGCTGGCTGAGCCAATGATTCGGGATATTGTGTTTATGAAACTGGAGGCGGTGGGGCTGCGGGGGGCGTGGTCGTTGATGCCAGCAGAACTGTCAGGTGGGATGAACCGTCGCGTGGCACTGGCCAGAGCTATAGCACTGGATCCGGCCATGGTGATGTACGACGAGCCCTTTGTAGGGCAGGATCCCATAGCTATGGGCGTGCTGGTCAAACTGATCAGGATGTTGAACGAAGCACTGAATATCACCAGTATCGTGGTATCACACGACCTTCATGAAACGGCATCCATTTCGGACTATCTCTACCTGTTAGCCGACGGTGAATTGATTGGTCAGGGTGAGCCGGACAGTCTGATGAACTCCACTGATTCAAGGATTAAGCAGTTTATGAATGGGCTTTCCGATGGTCCGGTGCCATTCCATTACCCGGCACCAGATTATAAAGAAGTATTGTTGGGTGGGGGGACTGGATGAGTACAGGTATTCTTGACAGAGTGACACAGCTCGGTCGTTTTGGGCTGGATCAGATTCAATCCGTGGGTCGGGCAGGTATTTTTCTTGTGCTGGCTATTTTCTCCCGTGCCGGCTTCAGTAAACGCTTCTCCTTATTAGTTCAGCAGCTCTACAGCGTCGGCGTAATGTCGCTGATTATTGTTACTGTGTCAGGGCTGTTTATTGGCATGGTATTGGCGTTGCAGGGTTACAATATTCTGATTCGATACGGCTCGGAAGATGCGGTGGGGCAGATGGTGGCTCTCAGCCTCCTGAGAGAGTTGGGGCCGGTTGTTACAGCTCTGCTGTTCGCCGGACGAGCAGGCTCTGCCCTGACGGCTGAAATAGGTTTGATGAAAACTACGGAACAACTGTCCAGTATGGAAATGATCGGGGTTGATCCACTCAAGCGGGTCATTGCTCCGCGATTCTGGGCAGGGGTTATCTCCATGCCATTGCTGGCCGCCATTTTCAGTCTGGTCGGTATATTGGGAGCAGTGATGGTCGGCGTGGATTGGCTGGGTATTTATGAGGGCTCTTTCTGGGCCACTATGCAGGCTTCGGTCAGTCTGGTGGCGGATATAGGCAATGGGCTGATCAAAAGTCTTGTATTTGGTTTTGTCGTGACCTGGATAGCCGTATTCCAGGGGTATGATGCCATCCCCACTTCAGAGGGCGTCAGCCGGGCCACAACAAGGACGGTTGTTTACTCTTCACTAGCCATTCTGGGGCTGGATTTTATTTTGACCGCTGTCATGTTTGGAGAACTCTAAGATGCGGATGAGAACGGTAGAGATAAGTGTCGGCGGTTTTATGTTGGCCGGGATGCTGGCGCTGGTTGTACTGGCACTAAAAGTCAGTGGGCTTTCATTGGAAAGCGGCAGGCAAACCTACACCGTGACAGCCATGTTTGATAACACCGGAACCCTTAAGCCAAGAGCCAAAGTAGCCCTGGCCGGTGTCATCATTGGCAGAGTCACCAAGGTTGAACTCGACAAGCAGACCTATATGGCCAAGGTTGAGATGGAAATCGATTCTCATATAGATAACATACCCAGCGACAGCACCGCCTCCATCGTGACAGCAGGGCTTTTGGGTGAGAAATATATTGGTATCAGTATTGGCGGAGATACAAACTACATCAAACCCGGTGGTCGCTTCGAGGATACCCAGTCAGCTGTTATTCTGGAAGAGTTGATTGGCAAATTCCTTCTGGGTTCAGTCGATAAGGACTAGCAGCCTGTCGGACTTAAGCGTCCGTAGCGAGGATTGCAAGAAATTGAG
>NZ_JAHHPQ010000039.1:0-1847 GCF_024606245.1 Endozoicomonas sp. SESOKO2 | reverse complement strand
AGTACAGCGGGCGAAAACCATTATCACCGGCGCTGAAAGGTCGTTTCCGGCATTTACCCATCCGCCAGTACAACCCGGCAGAACTAATGACTGTTGCTGAGAAAGTGTTGCCAGAGACCCTGCAGGGAAAAATCATCGCTGTACAACTGACTGAGCAACATTGTCGTTTAAGGGCTTACCTGCAACTGAACAAAATACCGTTGCAGCCGACCAGCCTTGATTTACAGAATGTGGCCAGAGCCGTCATCCGGGGAGGCGATTTTAGCGAAAACGGACTTTATCAATGCCTCAATCAACACTACCGGCTTTACCTTATGGCCGCCAAAATATCACTGGAGGAACTGCCTGAGCCAGCGACTGTTGCCGTGAGTAAGAGTGCGTTTGATTCTGAACTTTGCGAATGGTTCAACCAAACGGTATCGGGCATTGATCGTCCATGGTTGATACGCCGCAGTGATTTCAACAGTATCGATGAAAAATGCCATGAAATTCGTGTTAAGACTGAACAGGGTGAAGAGGAAGCCAAAACGGAAATTACCAAGAGGGTAGCTCAAACCCGGTGGCGGGCATCCGGTCTTTCCCTGAAGCCGAATCACTCGGATGATATTCTCACCCAGGCATTGTACCGACACTGGCAGCAACGCTGGTTTGATCATAATTTTGGCCAGACGGGCGTGGGCGTTGATAGCGTATTTCCCCTCACGATAGAACAGGGACTAACGCTGAATTTATCAGCTAACCGACCTTATCTTCTGGAGGCTAATCGGCGGATAAGTGACTGGAACTCCAAGGCAGTTCGATTGTGGCCTGCGTTCTGGCATCAGATAAGTGCACTGCCGAACCATTGGGTTGACGATTATATTGATGAAGCGTTAGCTGTTAACGGTGACAACGCTGCTGAACAACACCTGCCACAAGCTCACGAGAAACAGGCTCCGGCGTTGGATCAGAGAACGAATCATGAGCCACAACCCGTGACCGAAGCGTTGACCATTGGCAGTGATAACGTTCCTCAAAAATACATTCCAGAAAATGTCGGACAAATAGTTCCGGCATTGGACCAGATAACAGACTATGAGAACCAGGAGACGCAGCAACTTGACGATTATATAGTTTTCGACAAGCAGGACCATTTCCCTGGGATTTACCGTTGGTGGGCAGAGGATGTTTATGTGTCTGCTGAGGGTTATATCAAAGAGATCGATATTAGCAATAAGTACATGCAGGGGGCCGAATTCCTCATACCTGATCGGTTACCAGGGCGTGATCAGGACGTGACATTAACCAGTGACCAAACGCTGGCAACCTTTGACTGGACATCGAACGATGGTCAATATGCATTGCCCAGCCTGACGGTTAACGACTATATCGTGGCCCTGCGTATAGAACCCGATTTGCCATTTATCCTGTTAAGAGATCGATATACCGGAATTCACACACTGTCTGTTCCGGGGGCCAAACCCCACCAGAGTATTCGCTTTGCTTATGTCGTAGAACAACGGGAACCGGGCAAAAAAACACGTACCGGAAGAGCCCGGCAAGCACAATCAACAGGTTTTGACGCCCGCTGTTGCGAAGGCATGGAAACAGTACTGAAGGAAGTGTTTACCAACATTAACGAACAACCACAGAAAGTACGGGAGCCTTTGCGGACAATACAAAACGCTAAAAACACGACGCAACGCATTGAGGCGATCAAGGACTATTGCCATCATTTTTCCGGTGATGCTAGACCAAAGCGCACACAAAATTTCTTTGAATTCCTGGTAACACAGCGACAAGGGAGCTGTCGTCATCGTGTGCCTGTTTTTATTGCTTTTTGTCGTTATTTTGGCATTCCATGTCGG
>NZ_JAHHPQ010000359.1:0-1169 GCF_024606245.1 Endozoicomonas sp. SESOKO2 | reverse complement strand
AAGAACACCAGTGAATCTCACCCGGATACATTTTTCCCCGATCGGGCGTTTTACGATGCCTGTGCTATCGGGGATTTGGATCACGTGGAGGAGTCACTGGCAGAAGGAGTCAATGTCAATGCCGTTATGGATGCTGATTTTACTGCCTTGATGTGGGCATCCAGAAATGGACAAAAGGACGTCGTCGAGCGCCTGATCAACGCCGGGGCGAATCTCAACGCTGCCTGTTCGGCTGGTGCAACCGCACTGTATATCGCTGCCCAGGAAAATAAACCCGAGTGTGTGAAACGCCTGATCGAAGCCAAGGCGGATCTCAACGGCAACTGTTCGGATGGCGTCACTCCGCTGTACATCGCTGCTCAGCAAAATTGCACCGACTGCGTAAAAATCCTGATCGAAGCCGGAGCGGATCCCAACGCCCGGACTAAGGATGGCGCCACCGCAATGTTAGTCGCAGCCTGGATGGGCAATACCGAATGCGTGAAACTCCTGATCGAAGCCAAGGCAGATGTCAACGCCCGAGCCAAGAATGGCATCACCCCGCTGTCCATCGCAACTGACATGAGCAATATCCACTGCGTTTTCCTCCTCATCAATGCCGGGGCAGAGTTGAGCAGAAGCGGTGAATGAAACAGAAGAAATGTGCCATCTTCTCCAGTAAACACGGCTTTCTGGTGTTCCCATCTTCTGAGTTTTTGAAATGGGTGATTATTTAGTCACAGCAGACTTTATAGCCATAGAAAAAGTGAAGTTGGATCGCTTTCAGCTCAGCACTACAACCTATACGACAGGGCTTGCTCTCGGGCAGTTGACAGGCCTGTTAACTACGTAACTTGAGTTATTTTCTTGATCTATCCTTCCCCTCTGTACAACAGAATGCAAGGGTAGAATGATTAAGCACTCACTCTATGCAGCACCGCTGCTACTAATGACATTGTCCGTCCTCTGTCAGGCTCAAGCGTTGACAAGATGTTCTGTTGTCGCAGTTGAACAGAAAACAGGTTCTCAAAACCTGAACGTTTCTATAAAACCTGACCAACATACACTGTCGGGCACATTCTCAGACATTGCCCACACAAAAGGCTATGCAGAATCAGATTTACCGCCTGATGAGAAACAAGGCAGACTAAACGACTGCGAGCTAAAAACAATCGTCATTGAATCCATTT
>NZ_JAHHPQ010000358.1:0-3036 GCF_024606245.1 Endozoicomonas sp. SESOKO2 | reverse complement strand
GTAATAGGTGGTTGCAGAGAGAGGTACCTGAGCTTCTTTGGCGACAGCGCGGTGCCTTACGCCACGGACTCCGTCCCTTACCACGATTCTTAGTGCTGCTTCCAAAATGGTTCGACGACGTTGCTCACTGTTGGCCCGACTGGTTTTACGTCCTTGATATTTCAGAGTTCCGTCTCCGAGAGCAGCTCCTTCATTTTGGGCCATCTGCGATAGGACGCAGTTTCTTTCGTCACTGTACGTTGCTTCCATGAGAAAATGCCTTGCAGTTGCCTGTTAGTCTTATGACGCCTGAAGCCATCTCTAAAAATAAAAGAGGAATTCCAGTTACGCCAATCTTCTTGTACTTCAGCTTGAAAACCGACGTTAGACAGTCATGCTCCAAGCTTGGTCAATGGCCGCTGAAGACTGGGCTGAAGGTTCGGCAGACAGATAGACTGACTGCCGGAATCCAGCCGGGATTACTGCTGGGGTCGCATGTGCGGGAACAACAGTACATCACGGATGGAAGGTGCATCAGTAAACAGCATGACCAGACGGTCTATACCAATACCCTCACCCGCCGTTGGCGGCAAACCATACTCCAGAGCGTTGATGTAGTCTGCATCAAAGTGCATGGCTTCATCATCGCCAGCGTCTTTTTCTGCGACTTGCTGACGAAAACGCTCAGCCTGATCTTCAGAATCGTTCAACTCGGAGAAACCGTTGGCCACCTCACGTCCGCCCACAAAAAACTCAAAGCGGTCAGAAATGAATGGATTGCCATCATTACGACGTGCCAAAGGCGATACCTCTGTTGGATATTCGGTAATGAATGTCGGATCCATCAGACGGTGCTCAACCGTTTCCTCAAATATCTCGATCTGAATCTTGCCCAGACCCCAGGTACCCTTGACCTCGATACCCAGCTTTTCCGCAACCTGAGTCGCTGAATCAATCGTATCAATATCAGCAACCTCAAGATCCGGATTGAAGTGCAGTATAGAATCGAAAACCGACATACGCACAAATGGCTTGCCGAAATCGATCTCGTTACCCTGGTAAGTCAATGTCGTCCCACCGGTAACGTCCTTGGCCAGACGCTTAAAGAGGGCTTCCGTGTGATCCATCATGTCAATGTAATCTGCGTAAGCCTGGTAGAACTCAATCATCGTAAACTCAGGGTTATGACGTGTAGACAACCCCTCGTTACGAAAGTTCCGATTAATTTCAAACACTCGTTCGAATCCGCCCACGACCAAACGCTTCAGATAGAGCTCCGGAGCAATGCGCAGGTACATATCAATATCCAGTGCATTATGGTGAGTCACGAACGGGCGTGCCGTTGCACCTCCCGGAATCACTTGTAGCATCGGGGTTTCTACTTCCATGTAGTCCTGCCCATGGAAATAGTCACGAATCACCTGAACAATACGGGAACGAATACGGAAAGTTTCACGAGATTCTTCACGGGTAATCAGATCCACATAACGTTGACGATAACGCATTTCTGTATCGGTCAGCCCCTTGTGCTTCTCGGGCAGAGGGCGCAGGGATTTGGTCAGCAGCTCTACATGCTCCATATCCACATAGAGATCGCCCTTGCCGGAACGCTGAAGGGTTCCTTCAGCACCGATGATATCCCCCAGATCCCAGGTTTTGGCTTCTTTCAGTACTTCTTTAGCCAGCGCTTTGCGGTTCATGTAAACCTGGATACGACCGGACATATCCTGAATTTCCATGAATGCGCCGCGATTCAGCATGATACGGCCAGCGACCTTGATCTTCTTGCCGGCGTCCAGCAGCTCTTCCTTACTGGTATCAGCGAACGCCTTCTGAAGATCTGCAGCCAGCGCATCACGACGGAATTTGTTTGGGAAAGCGACCCGTTCAGAACGAATGGTATTGAGTTTTTCACGGCGAAGAGCCACCAGCCGGTTCTCTTCCCGGGCATCTAAAATCTGTTCTTCAGACATATTTTCTCCAGTTCACCCCCTTGGGGGCTGGGAGCAAACAGCTGCCTGTTACTCCCTTGTGTAAACTGTTCTCTGTTAACGGCTGAGATTACAGGCCTTTCTTGAGGCTTGCCTCGATAAACTTATCGAGATCTCCGTCAAGAACAGCCTGAGTATTACGGGTTTCTACGCTGGTTCTCAGATCCTTGATGCGGGAATCATCCAGAACGTAGGAACGAATCTGACTGCCCCAACCAATATCGGACTTGGAATCTTCCAGAGCCTGAGCGTCTGCAGTGCGCTTCTGCATCTCTAGCTCATACAGCTTGGCTTTTAACTGCTGCATGGCCTTGTCCTTGTTCTGGTGCTGGGAACGTTGGTTCTGACACTGCACCACAATGCCTGAAGGCTCGTGAGTAATACGAACCGCAGAGTCGGTGGTGTTTACGTGCTGACCACCGGCACCACTGGAGCGGTAGGTATCAATTCGAAGGTCGGCCGGATTAATCTCGATCTCAACGTTATCGTCTATCTCCGGAGAGACAAAAACCGATGAGAAAGAGGTATGGCGGCGGTTGCCGGAATCAAATGGAGACTTTCGTACCAAACGATGCACACCTGTTTCTGTTCTCAACCAGCCAAAAGCGTATTCACCGGTAAACTGAACCGTAGCCGACTTAATGCCAGCCACTTCTCCAGCAGACACTTCAATGATTTCAGTTTTGAAGCCCCGCTGTTCACCCCATCGCAGGTACATACGCAATAACATGTTGGCCCAGTCCTGAGCTTCTGTTCCACCGGAACCCGACTGAATGTCCAAATAGGCATTATTGGGATCCATTTCTCCGGAGAACATGCGACGAAACTCCAGCTCTTCCAGCTTTTCGCTTAGCTGGTCCAGCTCTTCCACAACGCCTTCCACACCGTCTTCGTCCTGCTCTTCCACCGACATTTCCAGCAATTCACTGGCATCTTCCAGGCCTGATGTCAGCTGTTCAATGGTAGAAACAATGCCTTCCAGAATGGAACGCTCCTTACCCAGGGCCTGGGCACGTTCTGGCTCATTCCAGACATCCGGATCTTCAAGCTCCCGCTCTACTTCCTG
>NZ_JAHHPQ010000357.1:0-1906 GCF_024606245.1 Endozoicomonas sp. SESOKO2 | reverse complement strand
GTGTGCCTGTTTTTATTGCTTTTTGTCGTTATTTTGGCATTCCATGTCGGCAAATCGCTAATCCTATCCATACTTTTGCTGAGTGTTCCCCGGATAGAGGCCAAACTTGGGAAAAAGTGAATTTGGGCGGAGAGCCTTTCGAGGAAACCAGAGTCACATCTAAATTCCAGCTCACCAGGAAGGTCAGTGGTTCTGGCAGTGAGTTCAAGAAGACCATGGATCTCCTGAAGAATGTCCTGAAAGATGCTGATCTGGCACAACAGCAAATTCTGGCTAAAGCCTGTGGAATGAGCCTCGAGGAACTGAACAATGCCCTTGAGACTGGCTGTGCGTTGCCAAACAATAATCTGAGTACTTTCGAAACAGTAAAGCACCTCTGGGAGGAAAAAGATCTAACCAGTTTTTCCATGGGCGCCTCAATGTTAGAGTCGCTGGAAACAGAGGCATTGGGCGAAGACGAGAAGACATTGGTCGGCAAAGTGATTCCAATCGGGGAATCACAACCTAAACCAATGTCGGAGGCACTCAAACAAATATTATCCAACAGTGATGAAGATCAGGTCACTGAAAAACTCAAATCACTCCATTCAAAAATGATTGATCAGGCCGGAACAAGCCCTGACCAGTGGTTGTGTTCAATGGTGGACGTACTGGCAAACAGTGATTTGACCCGTCCTTCGATTATTCACTTTGCCCGTGAAGCCCTGGATTCGGGTTGGCTGGATCCAGTGCCGACCTACGGCAGATTCGTTATAAACGCTGTTGAACATCATGAACTATTGGTGTGTCTGCAAAGTGTCGATGAACTGAACGTTAAAGCCACTCATTGTCTGAAAAAGTGGTATGAGGTATTGATGTCCGGGAAAAAAAAGAACCAGCAATGGCGGTGGCGGTCGCCTTGTAAAAAATTCCAGAAGAGAAAAGAGAATGCCTTCTTCATCACTCATCATCATGATGGGCATTCGCCATTCCTTGAAAATAAAATTGTCAGTCCATCCGTAGAGATTGCCTGGACGGACAAACCAGAGGGCGTTCCGAATATAGAACGACTGCTGGCGCAACAACCTGCCTTTGCGCAGTTCAACTCGGGCATGGGGAGCCACCGTCCGGTGATTATACTGGGGCAGCCCTCCCTGGACAGCGAAGTGATTAATGAAAAGGCCGAGGCCCTGTTTCAACGAAAACTTGAGAACAGCCCGGTCTTGAAGCAGATATTGGAAAAAATCAATCAATATGAGGCAATGGAACAACGATACTCAAATGCTCTCAGAGCAACGGATAGTAAGAAAGAAAAGCTTGATATCATAAGCAAGTACGAACCTACCCTAAAGTCCCTTGAGGTACCATTCAGTGAACAATTTCTGATTACTGGCATAAAAAACAAATGCAAGAAAGCGATTCAGCAGGTCTTCATTCATTATTTGTATGAAATGACACATTCGAAAGGTGGGCGCTTAACCTATTGTTGGGCCGATGCTTTCGCCGAGGGGGAAGACAATTGTGGCCTCTTTGGCGCTCATGATCCATCCTCACCAGCAGAGCTGTACGCCATGATGTATTTAATCAAGAGCTCTTCCTGGTCGCAGGAATCTATTAATGATGGCTACTTACGGCAAGCACATAACGCCAGAAACGCTCTGATTCTCAAAACCAATGAGCTGACAAAAATTGCCGAAGAGTTTTTCAGCAGTGTGAATTTGAATTCGATTTATGACTCATTGGATACATGATAACCATCTGCTCGTGATGAATTTTTTTTGAGATGGGCGACTTCCTTCCATGGCAACGAACTGCTGTCAAAATTGAACTTTCGTACTGCATAAAGGTCAAATTATAAAACAGTTTCAATTGAGTCCTTCAGATAGCAGTAGGGAGATTAACCATGGATGGTCAGATTGGTGGAGAA
>NZ_JAHHPQ010000356.1:0-10883 GCF_024606245.1 Endozoicomonas sp. SESOKO2 | reverse complement strand
CCTGTTAGGTGACTAACGGGAATCTCGCTCCTTCAGGGGCGAGAGGATGTCAATTCGATCATTTATGACTGTTGCTGGGTTGCAACGAACTTGCGTGACTCATCGATGGAGCGTTGCATATCTCTTATCAGAAGGTCAATATCCAGCTTGATGTCACCTAATTCACCCCTGAGCGCAGAAATAGCCCGTGCATTGAGATTATGTTTCAGATATAGAACCTGATCCCGAAAGGCTTTAAGAACCGGCTTGCCACACAGAAGAACGGCTATCGGAGGCAGAAGTATCGCCAGAAAATAACGCATAGTGTCTCCCTGATTTTGTTTCAATTGCTCATGGCTGGTTTATACATCAGAAGTAGCCTGTTTCTGTGCGAGCAAATCGAGCAGTTTCAGTACTTCTTTCTGAAGGTTCCCGGAGGCCAGTGCAAGATTGGAAGCAAATTCTTCTGCAGTGCCATGCTCGCTATCCATCAAGTCTGTCACTGATTTTACTGCAACCAGAGGCGTTTGGTAATGGGAGGCTACCCAGGCAATGGCGGCGGCTTCCATCTCTTTGTTGACCACGGACTCCTGACGCAGAATGGCTTCATCGGTCGGACTCATATCGAGAGAGTTGCCGGTGCAAACAATAGAGGTGGGTAAACCCAGTTTCCGTGCCAGGTCAACCGCGACTTGGCACTGAAAATTACCGTCTCCATAAGCTTCGTAATGCTCACCCATGGGGATACGACGGTCAAAGAAACGGATGCGCTCTCCAATATAAACGTCGCCAATTTTGCAGCCCTTATCTGAAAAAGCACCGCAGGTTCCGGCATTGATGACCAGATCCGGAGACAACAGGCGAAGTGCTTCATACGCTGCCAGAGTTGCCGGTTGGGTACCGACATTTTCCACACCGTGAACAGAGTCGGAACCGTTGGTAACCAGATTGATGCTCAGATTCTTGTATTCACCAGCAAAGTTTTTACAAGGTAGTAATGGGTTTATGTCGTTTGTTTCAGTCAGACCCAGTTTCTCAATGAGTGGCGCTGCTTCCTGTTTCATAGCCACAATCATTGTAATTCTTTTCATAGCGATCAATTCGGTTGATATTGGAATTTTATAGTTTCCTGTTATAAGCAGTTAATTCCAATAAGTAAAACCTTATATTTTTATCTGCCCTCCTCCTCATGCCATTTCGGCATTAATCCTTCGCTTTAGGCATTTCACAAGCTTAGTGGGAATCGTAATGATAGAACCATAGTTTCTAATTTTGTTGCTTATCTTTCGGTCACGAATTCAACGGAGTGTGTTGTGTTAGGAGTACTGGGTGGAATGGGGCCGTTGGCTACCGTTGACTTTATGCAAAAAATTATTGCTTTGACAGAAGCCAGCAAGGATCAGGAGCATCTGCCCATGCTGGTGCATAACGTTCCTCAGATTCCTGATCGCAGTGCCTGCATTCTAGAAGGTTCCGAGGACCCTTTTCCGGCTTTGTTGAGAGGGTTGAGAAGCCTTGAGCGGGGCGGTGCCCAGTGTGCTGTGATTCCCTGTAATACTGCGCATTTCTGGTTTGATAAGCTGCAAAAACAGGCCCGGATTCCAATGATCAGTATCCTGGATTGTGTACAACAACATATCCGAAGGAACAATCTGGGCAAAATAGGTATTATGGCAACCAGCGCTACGGTCTCAGCCGTCATGTACCAGCAGCAAATAGAGAACGATGGTCGTGAATGTCTGATACCTGATCAGGAGGTGCAAACACTGATGATGGATGCCATCTATGATATCAAGGCAGGGGGGCTGGAACGGGGCAGTCAACGTATGAAAATGGTTTTTGATGATCTGGTTCGCCAGGGCGCTGAAGCGGTTATTCCGGGCTGTACAGAAATCCCTATCGGTCTTGCTGGCGTTGCGAGCACAAATCCTGAACAGTGCATTGATGCAACAGCGCTGTTGGCCAGGGCTTGTGTTTACTGGCACAGCCAGCAAGAAGAGAAAGTAGCTGCTTGAGAAGCGGGGGCAAGTTGAACTGAAGTCTGGGAGTAGCGCCTGAATGAATCTGGAAACCAAGTGGCTGGAAGATTTTCTGGCATTGGCCGAGCTGAGAAATTTTTCCCGTGCTGCTGAGTTTCGAAACATCACGCAGCCTGCTTTTGGCCGAAGAATACGTTCTCTGGAACAGGCAGTCGGTTTTGAATTGGTAGACAGAGGAACAATACCCATCAAACTGACTCCAGAGGGACGGCTTTTCAGAATAACGGCCAGGAACCTGCTTCGTCAAATGGAAGAGGGTCTGGGGCAGTTACAAGGAGTTGTCTCTGGACAGGCCATTGATTTTGCAGCAGCTCACTCCCTGTCGGTGACTTTGTTACCGGAATTGATTCAGCGGATGAGTGGAGATGAGCAACTGCTGCAAACCCGTGTAGAAAGTATTGATGTTGATCTGGCGGTAGAGGCTCTGCAGGAGGGTAATTGTGACTTTCTCCTGGCATTCAATGTTGAAGCCTTGATGCAGCCACCCTTTGAATATCTGAAGCTGGGGATGACACGCCTATTGCCTGTTTGTTCGTCTGATGATCGGGGAGAACCGTTGTTTTCTGATGCTGATCCGGACATTGTGCCTCTTCTCAGGTACAGCCCCAATGCTTTTATGGGGCGCAAGGTTAATAGTCTGTTGAGTACATCTGACGTTCCCGTACTCTTTCAAACGGTCATGGAATCGTCTCTGACCAATCTACTCAAGGAAATGGCTCTTAAGGGCAAAGGGGTTGCCTGGTTACCGGATTATTCCGTACAGGATGAACTGGAGTCAGGGCAGCTGGTTCCCTATTCTGAAAGACCTGACTGGACGGGTGCCATAGAAATTCTGCTCTACCGAAACTCCGTCCGACTGCATGCCAGGGCTGAAAGGTTATGGGCAGAATTGAGCCAGCGTTGCGAATCAGGTTGGCAGTTGATGGGAACCTTCCAATGACTGATCTGCCCAACAAATTGAGGGCAGGAAATTCGTCCGATCACTCACAAATTTTTACCGATGGTGTGATAGGTTTGCTGCCAGATTTTGAATTTTTTGGGACGCTTGGTCATAGCTTTAAGTGAAGCAATGCGTTTTGATGCGTGGTCAGGGTTTTTCAGCCAGCCCAAGATCAATAAATTCGCTTCTTTCATCCTGTTGAATTTAACCAGTGCCCAGATCAGGGCGTGTTTGGTGTGGAAATCAGCAGGATAGGTTTCAACCAGAACTTTTAAATAAACAATAGCTTCACCGTATTTGCCTGCCTGTTCCAGCCTGCTAACGATTTTTCTCCAGTATGATCTTATATCCCAGCCATTTTGATGATCACAGAGAAGCTGCCTCCTGATCATTTCTTTTGGCATGGAATGAGTGGAGGTTTGGGTAACCGTTCTCGGAGGTCTTTTCTGTGCCGGTCTTTTCTGCCCCGGCCTGACAGGAGCAGTGCTCGAGGCCCGGCGGAGAGGCTCATCGACAAATGGGTAGAGGTTTCTCAAGGCAGCAGGTACAAAAACAGGAGCCTCGGGATTTAAGGGGATAACTCTCCACGTGTTGTCTTGACTTGATTGGGTGCGTTTCAGTAACCGACCTCTTATAAAACGAATGTCAGTTAAGTGATCAACTTTAAAAGCCGCTTCTTCATTTTGGGAAAAAAACTCTGATTCACAGGATTCATCGGTTAACTGGAATTGGAGACGCTTATCGAATACGACACAGTTTGAGGTATTAATCAATGAAACATTACTGTGCTCTTTTAGTTCGTCAAACAACTCCTGAGCATTCCGGGAAGTGACGTGAACATGAGTTTTGAACTGCCTGACTTGATAGCCCCCTGCGGTTAACTCAACAATAAAGAGGGTTACAAAACCGTCTTCATCGATAGTAACCAGTATTGGCAAAGTGACAGGAGGTAGAAGCTGTCTGATGGGCATTTCATCAGTATTTTGGCGGGCTTTTGCTTCGGTCTTTGTCAGATCCAGTCGTTGGGGTGTCAGAGCAGAGGGTAGATGGGGTTCCTGCGGGAAAGAGGGCAAACCGTTGTCCGAGGCGATAAACAGAAAGGAAAGCGGATTGTGCAGGAATGATAAAATCGATAAGGCAGACAGCACAGCGGACCAGCTTTGCTGCTCAGTACTCATGACCGTTGAGCTGAAAGTGACGTCTGGTGAGTGGGCGATGTCGATCAGCTTGCCAAGGTTGAAGTCTGATTCTGTTAGATATACGTCGCTGGTTTTGCAGGCACCTTCGACAACAGCACTGATGAGTAGCTTATTCTTTTCTGGCTTGAGAGGGTGAGTCAATCCAAACTGTTTTTGGGCTTGCCAGATGCCTATCCAGTTTGTCGGTGCGGTCAGGGGAGCAGCAGCTATTACTTTGATCGAATGAAGGCTACAACAAGTCATTATACCGGTGAACAGAGGGACCATGACAGGTCGTAAAAACACCTTTTCACTGCTCGCTTTCGATCGCATGGAATTGCCCGAATACGCTGTAAGTAAGGCAGCTCGTGAAATGCCTTTCGCTACCTGTTGAAGAATTCAATTAATATAGATGCGGGCAGAGGAAATGCCAGATTGGCTGGATGATTCAATAAGGTACTGCTGTAATGATGGGCGATCCTGTGACTTGCTATGTTTATCCAGTATTCAAGCCTTTCATGGTAGAGTGTGTTTTTCACCATTATGTCAATGAGCAGACGTTGAAATGACCGATAAGCCGGAACGATCCGAAAATGAACAAGATGCTGTGGACGGCCTGTTTCCCGTCGATGAGCACTTTGAAGAAGTGGTCGAAGGTGGGGAGACAGTTCGCCACAAGGGCATCTATGTACTGCCCAATCTGTTTACAACAGGCAACCTGTTCTGTGGCTTTTACGCCATAATCAGTGCTCAGGCAGGTTTTTTTACCCAAGCCTGTATTTCAGTCTTTGTCGCCATGATTTTGGATGGGCTGGATGGTCGTGTTGCCCGGATGACTAATACCCAGAGCAAGTTTGGTGCGGAGTACGATAGTCTGGCAGATATGGTGACCTTTGGTGTAGCGCCTGCGATGGTGGCCTATAGTTGGGCTCTCAATGATCTGGGGAAAGTAGGCTGGATGGTAGCTTTCATTTATGCGGCCTGTGCTGCATTGCGACTGGCTCGTTTTAATACTCAGCTGGAAGTGACGGATAGCCGCTACTTCACTGGTTTGGCCAGCCCTGCTGCCGCAGCACTGGTCATAGGCATGGTATGGGCGCTGAGTGATTTTGGTATCGATGGCAACATGCTGGGTATTGCACTGCTGGGGGCTCTGATTACAGGTCTGGCCGGAGTATTGATGGTCAGTAACTTTCAGTACAACAGTTTCAAGAAATTGGACCTGAAAGGTCGGGTACCTTTCATTTTCATGATTGCCATGGTTTTGGCTTTTGCCGTTGTCTTTACTGATCCACCCAGAGTGCTGACGTTGATTTTCCTGAGTTATGCCTGTTCGGGACCGATTATGTTCCTGATAGGAAAAACCAGAAAGCAACCTGCTTCCGAATAACCTGAGAGAAAAGCTGACATTGTCAATATGTTCTCTGTCTTTCCCGCCATTGAGTATCCATATTGACTTGGGCAGAAGACGGAGGCAGGGTGTCTGCCCCTCGAATGAGGTCGGCAGCCCTCTCTGCCACCATGATCGTGGGAGCATTCAGATTTCCATTGGGTATGATTGGGAATAAAGACGAATCCACTACCCTCAACCCTTCCAGTCCTCTGACTCTTGTCTGTGGGTCGACTACGGCCATGTCATCCATTCCCATCTTGCAGGAGCAGGACGGATGATAGGCACTTTCTACAGATTCCCGGACAAAGCTATTGATCTCTTCATCAGTTTGAACGCTTTCTCCCGGTTGTATTTCTGAGCCACGATATTCATCGAACGCTGGTTGATTGATGATTTCCCGAGTCAGACGAACACACTGTCTGAAGCCTTCCCGGTCTTCTTCGTGGGACAGATAATTGAACTGTATACCGGGATGATCATCTGGATTGGCTGACACCGCTCTCACCCAGCCACGGCTTTTGGGTTTGTTGTGGCCGATATGAACCTGAAAACCATGACCATCAACAGCGCTTCTGCCGTCGTAGCGCATG
The DNA here is from genome assembly GCF_024606245.1 of Endozoicomonas sp. SESOKO2. Taxonomy (NCBI): domain Bacteria; kingdom Pseudomonadati; phylum Pseudomonadota; class Gammaproteobacteria; order Oceanospirillales; family Endozoicomonadaceae; genus Endozoicomonas; species Endozoicomonas sp. SESOKO2. The sequence goes on along the minus strand of NZ_JAHHPQ010000356.1, from coordinate 4,764 downwards.
GCTGCCGGCAGGAAGTGGTACTGCATATCAGGCCACTCGACGCCGGCTTTTGAACGGATAAAACCACAAGATTCAAAATGATTGGTCGCACCCAGCCCGTCTTTCATGAAAAACCAGCGAGCGGCAATAAACAATTTATTGAGCGGGTCCAGTTTGCCGTTAAGAGTAATCGGCTTTTTGCAACGGAACTGGAAGTAGAACTCCAGATGGTCCTGCAAATTTTCACCTACACCGGGCAATTCATGCTGAACAGCTATACCTGCGTCTTCTAATACCTTTCGAGGGCCGATTCCTGATAATTGAAGAATATGAGGTGAGCCAATAGAGCCTGCAGAAAGAATGACTTCTTTACTGACCAGTACTTTTTTTATGAGTCCTTTGTGTTTATATTCGACACCCGTTGCCTTTTTGCCTTCCAGCAGAACCCGCTGGACCTGAGCATGGGTCACCACCGTCAAATGGCTTCGCTTCATGGCCGGTCGAAGATAAGCGTTGGCAGTGGACCAGCGTATACCGTTCTTAACGGTCATATGCATGGGGCCAAAACCTTCCTGTCGAGCACCGTTGTAGTCAGTGGTCTCCATGTAGCCTGCTTCTAGCCCAGCCTTTATAAAGGTTGAATAGAGAGGGTTTTTCATTTCATTGCCATTATTAACCGCTAATGGACCACTATCTCCCCGATAGTCATCGCCACCGAAAGCCCAGGTTTCTGCTTTACGAAAATACGGCAGGCAGTGACGATAATCCCAGTCAGTAGCTCCATGCTGATGCCATTCATCAAAATCTTTGGCGTGGCCCCGAACGTAGACCATGCCATTGATGGAAGAAGAGCCGCCCAGCACCTTACCCCGGGGGCAGTGCATACGACGGTTGTCCAAAAAAGGCTCGGGTCGGCTTGTAAACTGCCAGGCATACTTTTCGGTATTCATGGGAATGGACAGTGCCGTTGGCATTTGAATAACAATGCTCTTGTCACTCCCGCCGGTTTCAATCAGCAGAACCTGATTATTGACATCTTCCGTCAGACGATTGGCCAGAACGCAACCGGCAGAACCGGCCCCGACAATGACATAATCATACTTTGTCATGGTCGTGCTCCTTGAATGCAGAGTTAGAAAGGACTCTCCAGAGGCTTCATGCCCATATACACTGCTTTGACCTGAGTGTAATGCTTCAGCGTTTCAACACCATTTTCACGACCCGTGCCGGACTGCTTATAACCACCTACTGGCATTTCAGCCGGCGAGGCTCCGTAGTAATTGATCCAGCAGATGCCGGCCTGAAGCTGGTGAATAACACGGTGAGCGCGGGTGATGTCCTGAGTAAAGACTCCAGCTGCGAGGCCCAGTTCGGTGTCGTTGGCACGGGCAATGACTTCTGCTTCATCTTCAAAGGTGAATACCGCCATAACGGGGCCGAAGATTTCCTCGCGGGCAATGGTCATGTCATCGCGGCAATCTGAAAAAATGGTGGGTTCAATAAAGAGGCCATCGGGTGCTGTAGAGGGGGTGGCTGGTTTTCCTCCGGTCAACAGGGTGGCACCTTCCATAACGCCCTGATGGATGTAGTCAAGAACCCGTTGATGATGTTTCTCTGATATTAACGCACCCATGTTGGTACATGGGTTCATGGGGTCGCCCAGCACAATATTATTTTCAGTGCGTTGCTGCAGCTTTTCTATAAAAGCCGGATAGATAGCCTTGTGGACATAAACCCGTGTGCCGTTTGTACAGACTTCGCCCTGGGTGTAGAAGTTACCGAGCATTGCTCCGGAGACGGCATTATCAAGATTGGCATCTTCAAAGATGATCAGGGGGGACTTGCCGCCCAGCTCCATGGTGACCTCTTTTAATGAAGAGGCTGCACCGATCATGACTTTTTTGCCGGTGCTGACCTCTCCGGTGAAAGATATCTTGGCAATATCAGGATGATGGGTCAGCCAGGCACCGACTTCACCGTCACCCTGGATGACATTGAAGACGCCAGCGGGCACGCCTGCCTCGATAAAGATCTCGGCCAGCTTCAAGGCACCCAGAGGCGTTTCTTCAGACGGTTTGAAAATCATACTGTTGCCGCAGGCCATCGCCGGGGCAGCCTTCCAGCAGGCAATCTGAAGGGGGTAGTTCCAGGCGCCTATTCCGGCACAGATGCCAAGAGCTTCGCGGCGGGTGTAATAAAAGTCATCGCCCAGGCACTGCTGGTTGCCTTCAATGGAAGGAGCCAATCCAGCAAAAAACTCAATAGAGTCGGCGCCCGTAACCACATCAACCACGGAGGCCTCTTGCCAGGGTTTACCTGTATCGAGAACTTCAATTCGGGCCAGTTCATCGTTACGTTCGCGCAAGAGGCTGACAGCTCGGTTGAGGATGCGACTGCGCTCCATACCATTCATTCTTGACCAGCTTTCAAAGCCTTTTTGAGCACTGGCAACAGCAGACTGGCGAATGGCGTCATCGGCTTTCTCTACGGTATAAATGATTTGACGAGTAGCGGGATTGATCACCGGAAACGTTTCTTTCGTCTCATTGGCCAGGTATCGGCCATCGACAAAGTTCTGATAGCAAGGTAATGACACAGGTAACTCCCTCGGGTATCAGTTGCAAAGCTGAGGACGTTCTCAGGCATCGATAGTTGGAACACCGAATTAATTCTATGTGAAAACGACAAAAAAGCCGCTAATAAATGATCAAGTCAGCGGGTTGATGGAATATTTACTGGCGAGATGACGTCCATGATTTTGAAATGTGAATCTGCGCCATTAAAACGAGCGTAAAAGGTAAATAAGAGAATTGTGCGGGAGAGTATCGATGCTGATTAAGACCAGAAAGTCTGGAGACGTCCGCAGCAGTGAAATAACATCAGAAAACGTTTACGAGGATCGTCGCCGTTTTTTGAAAATGGGTGGACAGTTTGCCTGTGTCGGCATGGGGCTGGTTGTGGCAGGTTGCGGTGATGCTGCAGATACCCGGTCAACCAGGAAGCCGGCGGGTTCAGGCTATGATGACGTTCCACAGCTTTCTGCCCCTGATTGGCTGAAAGAGAAAGTAGCCAGCTATCAATCCAGTCGCTTCACAACCGATGAAACGTTAACCCCCTACGCCAGTGTGGCTGGTTACAACAACTTTTATGAGTTTGGCTACTCAAAAGACGACCCTGCCAAATACGCTAAAAATATGAAAACAGACCCCTGGTCGTTAGTGGTTGAGGGGGAGATTGAAAAACCCGGTAAATACACTCTGGAAGATATACTCAAGCCCCACGATGTTGAGGAAAGAATCTACCGTCTTCGCTGTGTAGAAGCCTGGTCGATGGTTATTCCCTGGGTGGGTGTGTCATTGGCCAACATGTTCAAGCGTTTTCAACCCAATTCCAGGGCCAGATTCGTTCAGTTCGAAACACTCTATGATCCTGAACAGATGCCGGGTCAACGCTCCCGTCTCAGTGCCATTAAATACCCGTATGTCGAAGGGCTGAGAATAGATGAAGCCATGAACCCTCTGGCTTTTATGGCTATTGGCCTATACGGCAAGACACTGCCGCCGCAAAATGGTGCCCCTCTGAGACTGGTTGTTCCCTGGAAGTATGGCTTTAAGAGTATCAAGTCCATTGTCAAAATCCGTTTTACTGAAACCATGCCACAAACCACTTGGGTTAAATCAGGTCCGAGCGAGTATGGTTTTTATGCCAATGTGAATCCTGAAGTCGATCATCCGCGCTGGAGCCAGAAGCAAGAGCGCAGATTGCCTAACTCCATCTGGGAGCCAAACCAGATTGAAACGCAAAAGTTCAATGGCTATGGCGAAGAAGTGGCTCATCTCTACAAGGGGATGGATCTCAGGAAATTCTATTAAAGGTCGTGTGATGGACTGGGTTGCAAAGTTAAAATGGCTTGTTTTTCCAATATGTCTGGTGCCATTGGTCTGGCTGATCAATGCTGTTATCACTCATCAACTGGGACCCGACCCGGCGAATACCCTGACCCGGGATTTGGGCGAGTGGGCTTTAATCTTTCTTTGCATCAGTCTGGCAGTTACCCCGGCAAGAAAAATGACAGGGATTAACAAACTGATCCGGTTCCGGAGAATGATCGGGCTCTTCGCACTCTTTTATGCAGTACTGCATGTAATGGCTTATCTTGCATTCTTGCTGGGCTGGCAGTGGCAAACACTGTTGGAAGATCTCTATCAGCGTCCTTATATCATGGCGGGTGCTTTTGCGATCCTGATACTTTCTGTACTGGGAGCCACATCAACCAAGGCCATGATGCGCCGGTTAGGGAAAAAGTGGGTGAAGTTGCATAAGCTGGTCTATCTGGCTGCAGGTCTGGCGGTTTTGCATTTTGTCTGGCTGTCAAAAAGTGACTATACCGAAGCGGTAATATTTGGTTCTGTGCTGGCTGGTTTGATGTTGTTCAGGCTGCCTACCAAGTGGCGACGGGCTCGATGAGCCCTTTTTTAGCGTTTTCATGAGAGGTTTGTGGCATGAAGTCTTTTTTTAATCTCATATTATTAATTTTTTGAGTTGTTCTTGTTATTAAACTACATCTATAGCTCAATAATTGATTGATTTGAGATAAAAAGTGAGTAGGTACATTCCACCTCCGCCAAGAAAGGACTTTCAGCAGACGGTTGATGAGATATACGAAAGTCAGCCTGAAAAGATGAAAGATTACCCAAACTGAGCGAAAAGCCCCGTACTTTGAGGACGGTGATGGATAGCTCGGCTTGCGCAGAGCAAGCCCATAAATTATCATTCTTTCCGTCT
>NZ_JAHHPQ010000038.1:0-30632 GCF_024606245.1 Endozoicomonas sp. SESOKO2 | reverse complement strand
GGAAAGCCCTGCGGACATCTTTCATGGCTTTGAGGTCATCCTGATCATTGACCCAGCCCGTGACACCTTCAGTCAGTTGCGCCTGAACTTCGCCGGCTTCTTCAATGAAGACTGCCAGTAGCTCGTCGTCGATGATGCTTTCCTGTTCAGCAGGGACTTCTTCGACTATCGAAGCAGGGGCTTGCGGCTGTCCGGGCTCAGCCACCCGTGAAGCTTGAGTCGGAGCCTCTGCCTCTGCGCTGCCTGACGTGGTGAAATTGAACTGGACCACATCGTATGGGCTGACTTCTACAGGTCTTTGTCTGTTGGTGAGGGTCACAGAAGCCTGAACTGCCAGATCGACGGAACCGTACATAACAGCCCTGAATTGAGCAAACTGGTTAGCCGGGTTACCCATATGCTGCCGGGACTGATTTCGGACTTTGCCGAGCAGAGTCAGGTTCTGACTCACGATGTTCTGGTCTGCATGGAGCAGGCAGATGCCTTATCCAAAGGTGAAAAATACACCATTGAGGACGAGGAAGACTCTATTGATGACGCCATCGTCAGTGATCCGGATATCGATTTCGAGCGGACAGATCAACCCGACCCAATGGTGACGCAACTGGCCATTGTTGAAGCGTTATCAAAGCCAGTGCCAGAGTCCGAAGCAGAGATACAGGTTCAGAAAGACATTTCAGAGTCGACCGAACAGGATGCTTACGACATCCAACTGCTCAACGTATTTCTCGGCGAGTCCAGGGCTCATCTGGAAGTCGTCCAATCCTTTGTTGACCAGGTAAAAGTTCAGGGCGGTAAACGTCAAATCAGTGACCAGGTACAACGCTCTCTCCATACCATGAAGGGTATTGCCCTGATGGCAGAGATAGCCCCCCTCGCTGAGATCATTGTTGCCCTTGAAAAGAACATCAAGGATTTCAGAGCTCACCTGATTCCGGCCAATGACCGGGTGATCAGTATGCTGGAGAAGGGTCTTGAGCTAATTGAAGACGGCCTCGAGCAGCTGGCCCTGTCACCCGGGCAACCAGAACTGGACTCTGAAAATTACCTGTCCTGGCTGGAAGCACTTAATGCCCAGCTCATCTCCGAGCAATATAAGGCACAGTCCACCAAAAGAAAATACACTGGCGGTCAGGATACCCAGCTGTTTGCCCACAGCGATCTGAGCCTTTTGCTGGATGCCGATGAGTATCTGTCTACCTGGCGCAACGCTCTACCCGGGGAAGAGTTGGCACTGTTCCAGAAAGAACTGACAATATTGGCTGAACGGGCAAACGAAGCACGACTAACGTCTCTGGCTGAGCTATGTGACGTGCTTCTGGATGTCATGAACTATCTGGACAAGCATCAAAACATTCTACCGGGGGTTCTTGCAGCACCACTATCCAACGGCTTTGAAGCCCTGGTCGATATGATGAATATGGTTGCAGCCCAGCAAACTCCGGTGCCACCGCAATCGGTATTTGCAGAGCTCAGGGAGTCTCTGGAAGCTCTGCTCGTCGCTGAAGCGGCTCAGGCAGAGCCCGTCTTTGAAAATATTGAAATTGAAGAGGTTGTTCTGGCGTCATCTACTCCAGAGTTCGTGATTAAAAGCCCTGAAGTTGAAGAAGTCGTTCTGGAGTCCCTGACAAAAGAGCCTGCCATTGAAGAGCAACCTGCTCTTGAGCCAGAGGCTGAAGCAACTGTCGTTGTTAAAGATGTTGAAGAAATGCTGCTGGAGCCCATAGTTACTGAGAAGGCAGCGGCTCTCAACATTGAAACGGAATTGGAAGAGCATGACCTTGAACTGCTGGAACTGTTCCTGGAGGAGGCTACTGATCTTGCAGAAGATTGCCACCATGCTCTGGATGACTGGCTAAATAATCGCGAGAACCTGACAACCCTAACCGATCTGCAGCGTTCTCTGCATACCCTCAAGGGCAGTGCTCGAATGGCTGATCAGCCGGAACTGGGTGATCTCAGTCACGCCATTGAAGCTATCTACAGTGCTATTGCCACAGGCAGAAGTGCTGCAGATAAAGCACCGGTTCACCTGTTGCAGGCTGCTCACGATCAGGTCGACCAGATGCTGATTGCCCTTAAACACCAGCAGACACCCGATTCAGTCATTCCGATGGTAGAAAAGCTGGAGATGTGGGCTATCAATAATGACTCTGAAGCAGAATTGCCCACCCCTGCAACCACTCAAGCACCTTTAGAGGTTCTTCCTGACTATTTAGGTCGGGTCAAAAAAGAGACTGACACAACCTGTGAACAGCCCGCGGACACGGCAGTGGGTGACACTCTGGTTTTTGTTGAAGAACCTCTGAACAAGGACGTTTTCAGAGAGCCCGAATCCGGAAAAAATGCCTCTAATGCGCCTGAAATTATCGTAGAAGAGCCTGCTCTTGCGACGACACGCATAGAAACGCCTGTTACCAGCAGCGCAGCCCATAGGCTGTCCAAGGATATCGAATTGATTCGTGTCCCTGCGCAGCTTCTGGAATCGTTGATTAATCTTTCTGGTGAGTCGAATATTCATCGGGGTCGTATTGAGCAGCAGATTCACGACATCGGTAGCATCCTCGTGGAGATGAACAGCACCATCGACCGGGTAAAAGAACAACTGAGTCGTCTGGATACCGAAACTCAGGCCCAGATTATTTCCACCTTTGAAGAAGAGTACGGCAGTAACCCTGAATTTGATCCGCTGGAAATGGACCAGTATTCAGAACTAAGCCAGCTATCCCGCTCGCTCGTTGAATCTGCGACTGACCTTCAGGATCTGAAGGAAGGTATTCAGGAAAAAAATCGTGATGCAGAATCCCTGCTGCTTCAACAATCCAGAACTCTGATTGAGCTTCAGGAAAAATTGATGCAGGCCCGAATGGTTTCATTCAGTCGTCTACTGCCGCGCCTTCGTAAGATTACCCGTCAGTTGTCAACTGAATTGGACAAGCCGGTTAACCTGAATGTCACCAACGCCGAAGGTGAGATGGACCGTACTATGCTGGAACGGATCCTCGCACCATTGGAACATCTGCTTCGAAATGCCATTGACCACGGTATTGAGCCGTCTGTTGAGGACCGTCTGAGACTGGGCAAACCAAAAACCGGCAATCTGACGCTTGCTATCGCCCGGGATGGTGCCGACATTGTTATTGAACTCAGCGACGATGGCCGGGGCATCAATCTTCAGGCAGTGCACGCCAAGGCACTGGAAAAACATCTGATCACTCCGGAAGATGAGCTAACCGACCAGGAGATTGCCCAGCTGATTCTGGAGCCAGACTTCAGTACGGCTGAATCTGTCACCCAAATTTCCGGTCGAGGTCTGGGTCTGGATGTGGTCAATACTGAAATGCGTCAGATGGGTGGTAGCATCCAGATTAATAGCGAGCCTGGCAAAGGCACCTCCTTCAAGCTCCGTTTACCGTTCACTCTGTCGGTAAACCGTGCCTTGATGGTTGAGGTTGCCGACAACCTTTACGCCCTGCCTATGCAGGCTATTGATGGTATTACGGTATTGGATCGCAAAGTCCTGATCGATTGCTACCAGAACAATACCCCCCTGCAGTACGGCGGTGAGGGGCACCAGCTCATCTTCCTGGGGGAACTTCTGGGGGATGCTAACCCCAAAATTCAGCCCGAACAGTGCCCGGTTGTGATCGTACAGCGGGGCGGCAAGAATCTGGCTCTGCACGTGGATGAAATCATGGGTGGTAGTGAAATTTTTGCCAAAAGTCTGGGTCCACAGTTTGCTGGTCTTGTAGGTGTCAATGGTGCCACTATTCTTGGAGATGGCCGTGTCGCCATCATTATCGATCCTGCCACACTGTTTCACAGACACCGGATTGAACAGCACTGTGTAGAACTGACCAGCCAGATGGAAGAAGAAGCAGAAACCATCCAGCGTGTTCTGGTGGTGGACGATTCAGTGACTGTACGTAAAGTAACCACCCGTCTGCTGGAGCGAAATGGCTACCTGGTTGAAACTGCGAGGGACGGTGTCGAAGCCATGACCAGGCTGGCTGAAAGCAGCTATGACATCATACTTCTGGATATCGAAATGCCGAAGATGGATGGCTATGAGGTGGCCAGTGCCGTTCGCAATGATGGCAGACTGAAGTCTTTGCCGATCATCATGATCACCTCCAGAACCGGTGAGAAACATAAAGCCAGAGCCTTCAGCCTGGGTGTTAATGAATATTTGGGTAAACCTTTTCAGGAAAATGAAATGCTGGCCTCCATCGAAAAATTGATCGGAGCCAAAGCTCACAATAATCAATAAAGGAGTAGCGTCATGACCGGCAGTGCTGAACAGATTGACAGCCCTGAACAGGTGAACAGCCCTGAGCGGATGAGCAGCCCTGAGCGAATAAAGAGCAGATGCCTGAACTCCCGTTTGATCCCAATGCAGCAGAAACCGCTTCTGCTCCCTGTCTCCTGTATTGCCGATGTTGTGGACTACAGTCGTCCATCCGGTGGCAGTGAGACAAGCCCATGGTTGCTTGGTGAAATTGACTGGCGGGGACAAGCGCTCCCGTTGATTTCCTTCGAACGAATCAATGGTGGTCGCTTTGCAGAATTCTCTGCCACAGCAAGGATTGCTGTTATGCACAGCATTACCGGGAATGAACAGCTGCCTTTTTATGGCATGGTGATACAGGGCATTCCTCAGGCTCTGGATCTGACAGCGGGTGAACTTCAGCCCGCTATCGAAGCCAATAACAGTAAAGGTTCAGCAGAAACATCCAGGGTCATTATCAGGGGTATCCCCGCCGCCATTCCTGATCTTGAAAAAGTGGAACAACAGCTGTCAGCAATAATTACAGATCGCCCCAGAGATACTGCATCACACTGATTGCAGTGATCGGAGCGGTTTCCGTTCTCAGAACTCTGGGACCCAGTGCCAGCGCTCGAAAGCCTGACGACTCCGCGCTGGTAATTTCTTCCTGAGTCAACCCACCTTCCGGACCGATCAACAGAGTAACCGTTTCTGGCTGATCAAATCTCTCCAGTTTTTTTTCGGTTCGGTGGTGAAGTACAAACTTCAGGTCAGCGTTTTGCTTCGCCATCCAGCCCACCACAGACTCAGGCGAGTGAATAACCGGAACTCTGTTCAAACCACACTGTTCACAGGCACTGATAGCGATCTGTTGCCAGTGTCTGACTCGCTTTGCCTGACGTTCTGCATTCAACTTGACTTCACAGCGCTCAGAAAAGAGCGGCGTTATTTCAGTCACGCCCATCTCGGTGGCCTTCTGGATAGCGTAATCCATTCGCTCACCTCTGCTAAGACTCTGACCCACGTGGACTTTCAAGGGAGATTCCGTGACCTGACTCAATTCTGCTTCCAGGACAACAGTAACGGTTTTTTTTGCAACAGACTGAATCGTTCCCTGCCACGACGCCCCAATGCCATTAAACAGGACAAGGGGCTCCTCAAGCTTCATGCGAAGAACCTTACCGACATGGTTGGCAGCACTGTCGGTTAACTCAACGACCTGACCTTTTGCCAAAGGCTGATCGGTATAGATTCGAGGATTTCTCATGACGTTCCCATGGCAAGGTCGTGACTCCCTGAGAGTGAGAAAAGACAATGGATTAAGGCCAAAAGCACTCCCGGCCTCCGGCCGCGGGTTCAGAACAACTTGAGGTTCTGACAGATTGCTTTGGAGGGTGCAGCCTGATTCAGGGCATAGAAGTGCAGCCCGGGAACACCTTGCTCAACGAGTCTTTCACACATCCGGGTGACCACTTCTTCACCAAACTGTTTGATGCTGTTGATATCATCACCATAAGCTTCCAGCTGCTTGCGAACCCATCTTGGAATTTCTGCACCGCAGGCATCGGAGAAACGAGCCAGACGGGTGTAGTTGGTGATAGGCATAATACCCGGGATAATCGGCAGATCAATCCCCAGACCTCTGGCACGATCGACAAAGTTAAAATAGCTGTCAGCGTTGAAGAAGTACTGGGTAATGGCTGAACTGGCCCCTGCATCCACCTTGCGTTTGAAGTGAACCAGGTCCGCTTCAAAGTTTTGCGCCTGAGGGTGGGCTTCCGGATAAGCAGCGACTTCCAGATGAAAATGATCACCGGTTTCTGCCCGGATAAATTCCACCAGTTCATTAGCGTACTGCAACTCTCCGTTTGAGCGCCCCATACCCGATGGCAGATCGCCGCGTAGAGCAATGATTCGATTAATTCCCAGACTCCGGTATTGCTCCAGCAGGCTTTTCAACCGGGCTTTGCTATCGCCCACACAGGAGAGATGAGGGGCAGTAGGAATATCAGTGCAATTGCGAACACTCAATACGGTATCAAGTGTTCTGTCACGGGTGGAACCACCAGCACCATAAGTTACAGAAAAAAACTCTGGCTGGCATTTGGAGAGCTCGATCGCGGTCTGATCAAGCTTTTTAGCACCCTCTTCCGTTTTGGTCGGAAAAAACTCAAAGCTGATAGTCAGCTTTTTATCGCTAGTCGTCATCTTTAATTTAAACCTTCGTCACTGCTCTGGCGCTTGTGGTTCTTTATAAGCGCCAGGAGCCTGCACAGAGGCGCAGGCTCAATGCTGATCAGTACTTGTACTCATCCGCTTTGAATGGACCTTCAACAGCAACATTAATGTAGTCTGCCTGTTGTTCGGTCAGCTGGGTGATGACCCCGCCAAAGCCCTCCACCATGTAGCTTGCCACCTCTTCGTCCAGCTTCTTGGGCAGAACCTTCACGTACAGGCTCCGGGCTTTCTCGTCAGCGGGCAGGTTGGCAAAGCCTTCTTCATACAAATGAATTTGGGCCAGAACCTGGTTAGCAAATGAACCGTCCATGATACGAGACGGATGACCTGTGGCATTACCCAGATTGACCAGCCGACCTTCGGAGAGCAGAATCAGGTGATCATTGCTGTCCTTGTCACGCCAGATCTTGTGGACCTGAGGCTTAACTTCTTCCCACGCCCATGTCTCTCTCATGAAAGCCGTATCAATTTCGGTATCAAAGTGACCAATATTGCAGACAACACAGCTGCTCTTCAGCGCTTTCAGCATTTCACGGTCACAAACGTGCAGGTTACCGGTGGTGGTTACCAGCAAATCGGTAGTGCCCAATAAGTCTGTGTTGATACTGGCAGCAGTGCCGTCGTTGAGACCGTTAATGTATGGAGACACCACTTCAAAACCGTCCATGCAGGCCTGCATGGCGCAGATAGGATCAATCTCGGTGACTTTTACGATCATACCTTCCTGACTCAGGGAAGCAGCAGAACCTTTGCCGACATCACCGTAACCAATCACCAGGGCTTTTTTACCCGCAAGCAGGTGATCTGTACCCCGCTTGATAGCATCATTCAATGAGTGACGACAGCCGTATTTGTTGTCGTTCTTGCTCTTGGTAACCGCGTCGTTAACGTTGATCGCCGGTACTTTCAGAGTGCCTTTCTCGAGCATTTCCAGCAGACGATGAACCCCGGTAGTGGTCTCTTCGGAGATACCGTGGATGTTATCCAGAATCTGAGGGTATTTGTCGTGCATCATCAGAGTCAGGTCGCCGCCGTCGTCCAGAATCATATTGGCATCCCAGGGCTGACCACCTTCTGTCAGAATGGTCTGTTCAATACACCACCAGAACTCTTCTTCCGTCTCCCCCTTCCAGGCAAATACAGGAATACCCGCAGCAGCTATTGCCGCAGCAGCATGATCCTGGGTGGAGAAGATGTTACAGGAAGACCAGCGTACATCAGCACCCAGATCGACCAGGGTCTCAATCAGTACAGCGGTCTGAATGGTCATGTGAATACAGCCCATGATCTTCGCTCCTTTCAGAGGCTGCTGATCTTGGTACTTCTGGCGGATAGCCATCAGGGCAGGCATTTCACCTTCAGCGATCTGTATTTCGCGGCGACCCCACTCGGCCAGGGAAATGTCGGCAACCCGATAGTCAGTAAAGCTCTGAACAACTGCAGGAGTGGCGCTCATGGGTATAATCCTGTTATGCGTAATTACCGAAAAACAGGTTGAAGTCTAACAGTCACCTTAATCTATATCAATTTTTTTTGATATAGATTTTGAATAAGCAATACTCCGGGAATGCAATCGACTGGTCAGCTTTTTCACTGCCTCAGCCAGTAGTTGGCTACATCGAGCATACGGTTGGAGAAGCCCCACTCATTATCAAACCAGCAAAGCAGCTTGATCAGCTTGCCAGAAGTTACTTTGGTCTGGGTACCGTCGACCACACATGAGCGGGCATCATGGTTGAAGTCTACTGATGCGTGGGGTTCATTGGAGAAGCCCAGAATTCCTTCCAGACGACCATGGGTAGCCTGTTCCAGAATCCGGTTGACTTCTTCTGCTGTTGTTTCCTGTTTGACATGAACGCAGAGATCCATACACGAAACATTGATGGTGGGCACCCGGATGGAATTGGCTTTGAAGCAGCCCCGAAGGTCAGGAAGCAGTCTGTCAATACCCCTTGCCAGTCCGGTATCCACAGGAATGATCGACTGCAACGCACTTCGGGTCAGCCTGAGATCGCTATGGTGGTATGCATCGATTACCGGCTGATCATTCATCGCTGAATGAATAGTTGTGATACTACCGTACTCTATACCAAGGGCATCATTCAGGGTCTTGATAACAGGCACAATGCAATTGGTGGTACAGGAAGCACTGGAGACAATGCGCTGATCACGGTTGAGATCCTGCTCATTGATACCAAAGACAATCGTGGCGTCTACATCCGGCTTTGCAGGCTGTGAAAAAAGCAGTTTACGGGCACCACTCTCTACGTGTTGTTCCGCTGACGCCCTTTCTCTGAATGACCCTGAGCACTCCAGTAACAGATCAATATCAAGGCTTTTCCAGTCAATATTTTCAGGCCGGGCTTCGTGAATAAGCTGGATTCGGTCGCCTGCTACTATGAGCTGATTTTCTGAAGACTCCACTCTGGCGGGAAAGCGACCGTGGGTAGTGTCATAGCGGGTCAGGTAGGTCAGGGTGTCCTGATCAGACAGCTCGTTGATGGCAACGACCTGCAAGTCTTTGCGATAACCATTCTCGTAAAGAGCACGAAGAACACACTGGCCAATACGGCCGTACCCGTTGATGGCTATTCGAAACATAGTCTTGCTGTCAGGCTCATTACTGCTGAATGGGTCGCTATTATAAGCGCAATACCAGAGGCGATAAAAAATATTTGCCCCACCGTACTGCCAAGGCAGGGCTCTGGTTCGATCAGGCAGGCGTCTGGACTTCTGAATCTGAAGTGCCTTCCGGCGTCACTTCATCCGATGGGATGCACTTGTTCCTGACCAGTAACAAGGATGCAAAGGAGAGCAAACCACAGACGGCTATCACGGCTGTCATAGGTATATTAGTACCATTATGAAGCAGACCTACTACCGCAGAAGCAATACCACCAATAGTGAAGCGAAGTGCACCGGACATAGCATTGGCTGTGCCTGCAGATCTTGGAAAGTGAGACAAGGCCAGAGCATTGGAGTTAGGGCCTGTCAGACCAATGCAGCTGACGTAAATCACCACAGGAATCATCAACCCAACCAGCCCACCGATTTCAAACTTTGCATTAACCACCATCACTACAGCGCTGATACTGGCAAGAATGCTGCCTGTTTTCAGGATAGTGAACAGTGGCAGGCGATCTATCAGACGAATATTGATCATATTCATGACCATCATCGCAATGATATTGACGGCAAACAGCAGGCCATAATGCTCTGGCTTGACCCCATACAGGTCGATATATACGTAGGGTGAGCCGGTAATAAAAGCAAACATACCGCCAAAGAAAAACCCATGACAGAGGATACAGCCCATAGCCTCCCGGTTTTTCAGGACGGACAGGTAGATCAGGAACAGCTGACTGGCAGGAATCACCAGTCTTTTCTCCTCCGGGAGGGTTTCCGGAACTTTTGAAGCAGCCAGCACCATGGCAAGTGCTGACATGACAGCCAGAAAAATAAACAGACTTTCCCAACCCATGAATTTAAGCATCTGACCTCCCAGCAGGGGGGCAATCAGAGGAGCTATTGTCATGACCATTAAAATAGACGACATAATCTTTGCGCTTTGCTGCCGTGAGAACAGATCCCGGACCATGGCGGGAATGGTGACCATGACTGCAGCAGCGGCCATGGCCTGCAGAATTCGGACAACAATAAGTTGCAGACCGTTTTCACAGAGTGCGGCCATGACACTGGTCACCATAAAAGCAACCAGACCCGGAAACATTATTTTCCTGCGGCCAAAACGGTCTGAGAGAGGTCCATACAACAGCTGCCCCAAGGCAAAGCCCACAGTGTAGGCGCTGAGTGTATACTGGATAATGCTCAGGGGTTCTCCCAACTCTTTTGCAATCGCAGGGATTGCCGGGAGATAGAGATCGACTGCCATAGGGCCAAGTGCGGTTAAGGCACCCAGGGTCAGTATGAAAAGTAGCCTGTCGCGGCTATGGCTCATTGAAATGCCATGTTTTTTATCTTCTTGCCTGGTTGCTTTTGGCTCAGGACTGCTTTCGATATTGATGGTCATGTACTTCCTTGGATCACGCGGATGAGTCGCTGAAATCATTAAATGTTTGTGCTGTATTCCTTCTGTCTGGGCTGCACAGATGCAAGGTTGCGACACTGCCGTCGCAAGGTTGAGGAATAAAAATAAGTTCGCTGTCGTATACAGAAGAGATGGCAGTTTTATAACGCTATCTTAAGTCTTATCGACATAAAAAAATATATTTGATAGGCAAATTTATAATATCAGGGGTGCACTCTGGTATATCTCGTAAGCTTTGCCGTTATCAGTGTTTTGTCAGTGCTGATCGACAAACTCAGGCCACACACGGCTTAAATGCATGAGAGGACAACAATGAGCAATCCTGACTGGGTTAATCGCTGGAAAGAAGGACGGATTGGTTTTCACAGATCTGAATTCAACGGGACATTATTGAAATTCTGGCCACAACTGAACCTGTCAGAAGTCCGCTCAGTGCTGGTGCCATTGTGTGGCAAGAGTCTGGATATGGTCTGGCTCAGACAACAGGGGCTGGAAGTGATCGGTACAGAGCTGGTAAAAGCCGCTGTGGAATCGTTCTATCAGGAGCAGTCACTGCAACCGGCAGTGACAGAGGTTCAGGCTTACCGACATTGGCAAGCCGATGATATACATATCCTCGAAGGTGATTTCTTTGCTTTACCCAAGGGCTTCATTGACAGCACCGTTTTTTACGACCGTGCCGCTCTGGTTGCATTGCCCCGGGAGATGAGACAGCAATACGTTGAACAACTGTTAAACACTGCACCCCATTTACAGGAAGGCCTTTTGATCACGGTTGAGTATGATCAGGATCTGGTTTCGGGCCCTCCTTTTTCGGTTCAGGAGCAGGAAGTCAGAGCTTTATATTCACCGCGGTTTGAAGTGATCAAGCTGGATACACACAACTCACCGGCTTCAACCAACTTGAGGGAGAAAGGCATTAGCGAGTTGATCGAAGCGGTCTACAAACTCGTAGCAGTAACTTAAGCTTTCAACTTCCCGGTCTTTTTCTAAAATATTTGCGTTTTTCGCAAGGTAACAAGGAACTCTGGTTGATTATTGCTGTCTTAGCTGGTTATGGAATGAAATTTCCAATTGGGTTTACATAAAATTACTTACGGAGATGTTTAAGTATGGATATATCAAAAGCTGGCATTCAGCCATTCAATTATGATGGACTGACTGCTAATGAAGTGACTACTAAAGTTACACACGATAAAGATGGTAAGCTTTCTTCGATTAACGTATTCGCAAGGTTAGAGCTACCACTGCGAATAAATTTACGAAAAAGTGATACCCAAGACTCTGCCACACCCATCGTGGATCGTAATATTCAAGCGTATTCACAAGCTTCAACTTCAAATGAAGCTGCTCAGAGTGATAGTAGTGATAGTTTCAAAACACAGAAAAAGCCATTCACTGATGACTCAGAGGCCGAATCCCAACAGCGCAATATAATGAAAAGAGAGGCTATGGCTATCTCTACAGGAGATGCCAACCCGGAGCGTTTTGCAGAGAGCCTTGTAAAGGTGATTACAGACCCTGATAGCACTGACCCTGATACTTCGGAAGCTGTAAGGTTGATAGCTGAGTACGGTGCCGATGAACTTGCCAGGTTAACAATCCCGTTTTCTTTTCATATGAAGACCACTAGAAGTTTCCCTGCTATTACTCTATTTGCTCTTGCATGCAGATTCGGTAAGCTGGATTTAGTTAAGGCTCTGTACGTGAATCAGGAACAATTAAACCAGACATTTGATATGGAAAATGGGACTAATGGAAATACAGCAATCATGCTTGCAGTTATTCATGGCCATGCAAATGTAGTGAAGTATTTATTAGACTTGGGGGCTGATCCTCTAATTCTTAATGAAAATAACAGGTGCGCCGAGCATCTTAATTCAGCTCATAACGCAGGCAGGCCTGATTCATACATTGAAATCAGAGAATTATTAGCAGACTATCGCAAAGAAAGGAATCTACCACCTCTTGAAGAACCCGCTATGAGTGGTTATTACATTGAAGGTACTGCGAAAAGGGTGATTTCTGTTAACATTCCGGAATTCTTTTCTGAACATCCGGAATTTCTTGAAAAATTCATTTCTGATAACCCGGGTTTTCTGAGTCAACTCGCTGGTGAAAGCCCACAGTTTTTGTCATACCTCGTTATTAAATACCCGGAATTACTTGAAAGATTCTTTTCTGAAAAACCGGGTTTTCTCAGTCATATTCGTCGTGAAAGCCCGGAGCTTATGGAACTCCTCCTTTCTAAAAACCCGGATCTTCTCGAATCTTTATCCAAGGAATAGTCATGGGGTCATAACCCATGACTATTCCTTGGATTTATTGCGGTTAGTTCCTGAATTTAATAGCCCTTGCTATGAAGAGATTAACGCCTTAAGTCAGTGACATTGATCTACAAAATGAAGACAGCCATAAGTCACAGGAAGGTTTTTAAATGTCTTGCCTGTGGTCAGGATTAACGTTGCCAAGGATATCTTGGCGTCAGGACATGGCTTGTTAGCATGTTATCCCACTCTTTTTGAGAAATTAGCGTTTTTGCCAAAGTAAAAAGGAACTTTGGCTGATTAGCGCTGTCTGAGTAACTATGTAATGAAATTCCAAAGCATGTTTACATAAAAATAAATCAAGGAGTTATTAAAATATGGATATATCAAAAACTGGCACTCAGCCATTATGTTATGGTGATATGACTACTGTAGTTACACGAGATAAGAAAGTTAGTGCTTTTATGAGTGACATTGCCGCAAAGACAGGGCTACCACGGCAAACAACTTTACAAGAAAGTTATCCCCAAGACTCTGCCCCTTTCATCGTGGATCGTAATATTAGCGCGTACGCTCAATCAGATGAAGCGGCTCAAAGAGATAGTAGGGATAGTTTAAACGCACAGAAAAGGCCATTGGCTGATGGCTCAGACACCGTATCTCAACTGTGCAAAATAATGAAAAGTGATGCTATGGCTATCTCTGGCGGACGTGTCAGCTTTGAACGTTTTGCAGAGAGCCTTGCTAAAGTGATTACAGACCCTGATAGCACTGATGCTGATACTTCTGAAGCCGTAAGGTTAGTATCCGAGTATGGGGCCGATGAACTTGCCAAGTATACAGTCCCATTTTCTTTTCATATAAATACCACCAGATCTTATCCTGCTATTACACATTTTGCTCTTGCATGCAGATTCGGTAAGCTGGATTTAGTCAAGGCTCTGTACGTGAATCAGGAACAATTAAACCAGACATTTGATATAGAAAATGGGACTAATGGACGTACAGCACTCATGCTTGCAGTTATTCATGGTCATGCCAATGTAGTGGAGCAATTGTTAACATGGGGAGCTAATGTTCTAATTCTTGATGAAGATAACAATTGTGTTGATCGTCTTAATTTAGGTTTTAACGCGAACAATCCAGGATTATGCATTAAAATCAGAGATTTATTAATAGACTATCGTAATGAAAGGGGTCTACCGCCTTTTAAAGAACCCGCTCTTATTAGTGATTACATTACAGATACTGGGGAAGATAATCATTATTGTGACTTTACAGGAATTCTTTCTGAACGCCCGGAACTTCTTGAAAAATTCCTATCTGTAAACCCCGTTGCTTTCGCTATAATCTGTGATGGAGACCCGGTTCTTCACGCACTTTTCCGTTCTACTCTCCGTTCTACAAACCCGAGTCTTCTCGAATCTTTATCCAAGGAATAGTCATGGGTGTATAATCCGTGACCCTTCCTTGGGTCTATTCCGGTTAATGCCTGAATGTGATAGCTCTCGCTATGGAGAAATTAACGGCTTAATTCAGCTCCATTGATCTACAGACCCCGTCTTTTTTAGCAATTTTCGTTTTTCTAAATATTAGAAGAAAACTTAGGAACCTTGGTTAATTAATATTGTCAGAGCAATTGTAATGTTAAATGACATGGTTGTTTTCAATCACAATATTAAATACGGAGGTGTTTAAATATGGATATCCCAAAGGCTGGCACTCAGCCACGACGTCTAAATGAAATGACTCATGCCGTTGCACAAGATAAGAGTGATGCGACTTTTACAGGTGCCGGTGTCACAACCATTGGTCCACAGTCACAAATAACTTCACAAGAAAATGATAATAAAGTACATTATTCTCCCGTCGTGGAACGCAAGGTTGAAGCCTCTTCCCAGGTTACAGCTTCAGATGAAGCTACTCCAAATAATTGTTGGCATAGCTCCAAAGCACAGGTAAGGTCAAACACTGATGACCCGGGCGCCGAAGCTGTACCGTGCAAAATGATGAAAAGAGATGCTATGGCTATCTCGACAGATCGTGACAAACTGGAGCGTATTGTTGAGAGGCTTTTCAAGATAATTACAGACGCTGATAATACTGATGCTGATATTGAAAAAGCTAAAAGCCTGATATCCGAGTATGGGGCCGATGAACTTGCCAAGTGCACAGGCGTATTTTCAATTGATGAGAACCTTTTTTACCCTGCTATTACGCCTTTTGCTCTTGCATGCAGATTCGGAAAACTGGATTTAGTTAAGGCTCTGTTCGTCAATCAGGAACAATTAGACCAGACATTTGAATTAACTAATGGGACTAATGGGCGAACAGTACTCATGCTTGCAACCATGAAAGGGCATGCAAATGTAGTGGAACAATTATTAGTCTGGGGAGCTAACCCTCAAATTCTTGATGAAGCTAACAATGGTGTTAATGCTATTAATTTCGCTTATAACGGGTACAATCAAGATTTGTGCTCGAAAATCATAGTTTTATTACAAAACGCTCGTAGAGAAAGGAATCTGCCATCTTTTGAAGATGCAGAACCTGATAGAGTGCGTTATCAGGCAGTGGGCTCTGAGGGATACACTTTTACTTTTAATCGTGAAAAGCTTAAACGTAAATTCTTGGATTATCTCGAATCCAAATACGGGAAGTAGTCACCTTTTGAACTTAAAACTGTCCTTACGGTCAAAAAATTGGAATACCAAATAGAACCATGGAGGATATGACAATGCAACCCACTGGATCTGGGCTTGGCCAAATGCCAAGGTTACGTCGATTTGACGAAGTGGACACGGCTGCTCCCCCGGCAAAAAAATCATGCTTACGGCAAGTTGAAGAAAGCGAGGTAGCCGAGAAATCTCTGCCATCCAGTTGCAAGCATGGTTGTTTTGATGCGACGGAGACGATATTTAAACATTCAATGGATCTTTTAAAAGCCAGAAGGACCAGAGTAGTTCCCGGAGAAAATTATTCAAAAATCATAAAAAGCCTGTCATCTTTTAAAGACTTGATATCCTCTGAACTTCTACGTTTTACTCAGAATGGTGGAAATCCTGCTGCTGATGGACAAGGAGCAATGTATTCCCCTGAATCTCCGGCTTCAGAAAGAGCATCGACACCAACATCGCCAGGGACTGAATCATTCACCACTCCCGGTATAAAAAGTTCAACAGAAGGCGTGGTACACGGTACCGGTGTCATTGCTACCCGGAGCTTTAAAAAGGATGAGGAAGTATGTCACTACGATGGACCGCTGGTTTACAGAATCCGTAATTGTCATACTGGCAAATATCATGTCTTTACGATGAAGGATATGGGCAATCAGATCGATTTCCCGGAAAACGACTCCTATGTCGCCTGGTCGGGTGCTTTTATTGCAAAATCTGGCAGACCGGCCATTGAAATTGGCCGTGACGGTAAGAAGGATATCCGATTCCTGAATCACTCCAAGGAACCCAATGTCATGATCCGCTGTTCAGGCAGTGATACGGTAGAATGGGGGAATCAGGACAGTATTCAGCTAGTGGTTGTCGCTATAAGCGATATAAAACCGGGGGAAGAGCTGCTATTCGATTACGATAAAAACAAGCAAGACTCTGAAATAGACTTCAGCAAGTCAGACGTAGAAATAGCAACCGAAAAACAAAAAAACAAAATAATCAACAGAGTTAAAAACCTGAATCAAAAAGGTTTACACACCGAAGAAAAAAGATCAGCCAGAACAATGCAAAAAGAGATTATACTGCCATCAGAGCTTGATGATGAAATTGGTGAGATCTTGGAAACGCTCCGCGAAGTTCGTCGTGCAAATTGTGCACCCGCAACGCTTGATGACATAAATAAAGAATTAGATGACTCTCAGAAGAGACTTCTCAATATCATTTTCTCTGATAATCCCTCAGTTTTAAAGGATCTGGCTTCACATTTATTCCCGGGAAAAACCGGACCAAAAAAACAAGCTTTTATGAAAAAATTAACCATTGAAAATATTGAACAATTGAAAACCTATTTATCTCGATCCATTTTTAATGGCAGTCAAACCTGGTTTAAGGTTCCAGAATTAAAACGACATATCTCTTCTTATAGATAGAATTAAAAAACGGCAGTTGATATCAACCATCTGCCGTTTTTTCGCAGGCTTTTAAAAGCCATTCAGGGCGTCAGGTTCCCTGTTGTTGCTATCAGTCCAGAATCTCTTCAGCGGCAGCAACAATATTTTCTACAGTAAACCCAAAGTATGGAAAGAGATCACCGGCCGGTGCAGACTCACCGAAAGTGGTCATGCCGATGACCCGTCCGTCCAGGCCAACGTACTTGTACCAGAAGTCAGCCGCAGCGGCTTCAATCGCGATACGGGCAGGGACTTCAAGAGGCAAAACCATCTGCTTGTATTGCGCATCCTGAGCATCGAAAACCTCAGTGGATGGCATGGATACAACGCGGACCTTACGGCCCTGAGCGGTCAGGGCAGCTTCAGCGTTCATGGCCAGTTCCACTTCAGAACCGGTAGCAATCAGGATCAGTTCAGGAGTACCTTCGGAATCCTTCAGTACATAACCACCACGGGCAATGTCCACTACCTGATCAGCTTCACGATGCATACAGGGCAGACCCTGACGGGAGAAGATCAGTGCACTGGGGCCATCTTCACGCTCGATCGCATGTTTCCAGGCCACCGCCGATTCAACGGTGTCACAAGGACGCCATGCATTCACGTTAGGCGTCAGGCGCAGGCTGGCAATCTGTTCTACTGGCTGGTGTGTGGGACCGTCTTCACCCAGACCAATAGAGTCGTGAGTATAAACCAGAATACTGCGCTGCTTCATCAGAGCCGCCATGCGCACAGCGTTACAGGCGTATTCCATGAAGACCAGGAAGGTTGCACCGTAAGGTACGAAACCACCGTGCAAGGCGATACCGTTCATCATGGCGGTCATGCCGAATTCACGGACGCCGTAGAACACGTAGTTACCAGTGGCGTCAGCAGGCTTAACGCCTTTGGAACCACTCCACAGAGTCAGGTTGGAGCCCGCCAGATCAGCAGAACCACCCAGCAGTTCTGGCAACAGCGGACCAAAAGCATTCAGGGTGTTCTGGGAAGCCTTACGACTGGCGACTTTCTCGCCTTCTGCCTGACAGGACTTAATGAAGTCATCTGCCTTGGCAGAGAAGTCAGCAGGGAGTTCGCCTTTCTGACGACGAACAAATTCAGCCGCCAGTTCAGGGTGAGCAGACTGGTAAGCAGCAAACTTTTCGTTCCATACGGTTTCTTTAGCGGTACCGGTTTCTTTGGCATCCCAATGGCTGTAGATGTCGGACGGGATTTCAAAAGCAGGATGTTCCCAACCCAGACGCTCACGGGTTAATTTGATCTCTTCGTCACCCAGGGGGGCACCATGACACTCTTCCTTGCCTTCCTTGTTAGGAGAACCAAAACCGATGACAGTCTTGCAGCAGATCAGAGTAGGTTTGGTTTTTTCCGCACGGCCTGCTTCGATAGCAACACGTATTGCTTCAGGGTCATGACCGTCAACATTTGGAACAACGTGCCAGTTGTAGGCTTCGAAACGCTGCACGGTGTCGTCGGTGAACCAGCCTTCTACTTCGCCATCAATGGAGATACCATTGTCGTCGTAGAAAACGATCAGTTTACCCAGCTCCAGAGTGCCTGCCAGAGAGCACACCTCATGGGAAATACCTTCCATCATGCAGCCATCACCCATGAAGACATAGGTGTGGTGGTCAACAATGTTGTGACCTTCCCGGTTGAACTGAGCCGCCAAAGTCTTTTCGGCAACTGCCATACCCACGGCATTGGCAATACCCTGACCCAGAGGACCGGTAGTAGTCTCGATGCCCGGAGCGTAACCGTACTCAGGGTGGCCTGCGGTTTTGGAGTGCAACTGACGGAAGTTCTTGAGGTCTTCAACAGACACATCGTAACCGCTCAAATGCAGCAAAGAGTAAAGCAGCATGGAGCCGTGACCGTTGGACAGAACAAAACGGTCCCGGTCAGCCCACTGAGGGTTAACCGGGTTGTGATTCAGATAATCACGCCACAATACTTCAGCAATATCAGCCATACCCATTGGGGCACCGGGGTGTCCGGACTTGGCTTTCTGTACAGCGTCCATACTCAGGGCGCGGATGGCATTGGCTAGCTCACGACGTGAGGACATAGGAATCAGGGCTCCGAAGATCCAGTCTGTTTTAAATTGGCGCTATTCTAATGCCTTCAGCCACAAACTGAAATCGCTATATATGACTATCCTGAATCTCCTGAACACTTTATTGATAGCCATTGCCTCTGAAAATCCGGGGTGTCTGCGATTCGAAAGTCACTGATCAGGAAGACTCCCGTTCAGTGAATGACTGTCGTGTTCGATTAGCATAGGCAACCAGTGACAACATCACCGGCACTTCCACCAAAACACCCACAACCGTTGCCAAAGCGGCCCCGGAATTCAGTCCAAAAAGACTGATGGCCACGGCAACAGCCAGTTCAAAAAAGTTGGAGGCACCAATCATTGCACCAGGTGAGGCAATGTTATGGGGTTGCTTCCACTTCTTCATCCATAAATAGGTGATGGCAAAAATCAGATAGGTCTGGATGATCAGGGGTATGGCAATCAGGAAGATATCCAGGGGATGGGCAATAATCGTGTTGGCCTGAATCCCAAACAGAAGAATGACTGTGCCAATTAACCCAATGATCGAAAAGGGCTTGATGCCTGTCAGAAATAGACTCAGTGCTTGTTCGCTGCGAACAGCTTTTCGGGTCAACCAGCCTGCAAGCACTGGTATCACCACAAACAGTCCGACGGACAGAAACAGGGTATTCCAGGGTACAAATACCTCTGTTACTCCCAGCAAAAAGGCGGCAAGGGGAGCAAACGCAATGAGCATGATCAGGTCATTGATGGCGACCTGAACCAGAGTGTAGTTAGGGTCTCCCCTGGTCAACTGACTCCAGACAAAAACCATGGCAGTACAGGGTGCGACACCCAGTAGAATCATACCGGCAGTATACTCTTTACCCAGCTCAGGACTGATCCAGTCGCCAAAAACATAGCGAATAAACAATACGGCCAGCAGTGCCATGGTGAAAGGCTTGATCAACCAGTTAATAGTGACGGTGATGATCAACCCTTTTGAACGACGATGAACGTTTTTAATGGCAGAGAAATCCACCTGCATCATCATTGGATAGATCATCAGCCAGATCAGTACCGCGATAACCAGATTAATGCTGGCGTATTGCCATTGGCCAAGAGCCTCAAAGAATTCTGGAAATTGCAGTCCACCAAAAAGCCCTGCAAATATGCCCAAAGCAACCCAGAGGCTGAGATAGCGTTCAAAAATCCCCATAGCTGACCTCATATTCTTAAATCGCCAGATGTCACGGCAAAAGCTATTATCAGTGGACCGGATGGAAAGTCTATAGGTTTTTAGGGCTGTCTGGACCAGCCGCGGATTTTATCGATCTCCTCTTTATCAATGCCCAGTGACTCCAGAAATTCCTGATGCGCCTGCGGCTCCATTTTTTCAAACTGCTGATGCCAGCTTTTCATATCCTCCTCGCTGAACCCGGCCGCTTTCATAATTTCTACCCAACGATCTTTGTTGACCATATTTTGCTCAAGTAATAAAGGTTGTTTAAGCAGCAATACAGTGGCTTTTTGCTGCTGGCGCAACTTCTGAATCTCATGCTCAAGAGCCAGCAGCTGGCCACGCAAAATGCGTTCTTGCTCCCTATCGTCTTCACCGTCGAGAAGTCGCACAATATTGCTGACCGGTGTGCCGAAAGCACGGTAAGCCATGATCGCTTCAAGACGTTTGATTTCATTCTGCCCATACCATCGATAGCCATTCTCTGATCGAGTGTGGGGCATTAGCAGACCTTCACGCTCATAATGTTGCGGAAGATCGACAGGTTGGTGGAAGCTGATCCGGCATACCGAACCCGCTCTGGTTTCCTTCAGGAAATCGCGCGCGCCAAGCTGCACACAATAGGATAAAGGGATTATCAGGGAAGGAGATGAACTCATTTCAAGCAAAATACATGAAGAGCCAGTAACAGGTCGCACCTGGCTCCGGCTCAAGTATTACGCGGTATCGTACAAATGCCCGAGCTTCCAGACCTTGGTGGTCAGGTACTTCTCATTGTGGGGATTCTGCCCGGTCTGATGGGGCTGACGATGAACAACATCAACCCCCTGACGGGCCAGGGCTTCCACCTTCTTTGGGTTGTTGGTCATCAGTACTAGTTGTGTAACCCCCAGGTGATCCAGCATGGTCTTGCACATATCGTACTTGCGCAAGTCAGCGGCGAAACCCAGTTCTTCATTGGCTTCTACAGTATCCAGACCTGTATCCTGAAGCTGGTAAGCCCGGACTTTGTTCATCAAACCTATTCCACGGCCTTCCTGACGCAGATAAAGAATCACCCCGCGACCCGCTTCGGCAATCTTGCGCATGGCCGCCTCAAGCTGGGGACCGCAATCACAGCGCATGCTGAAAAGAGCATCTCCGGTCAGACACTCTGAATGGACCCGCGCCAGAACGGGACCACCCTCGCTCACATCCCCCATGGTGAGAGCCAGATGCTCCTTGCCGGTGCCACTCTCTTCAAATCCATGCATGATGAACTCACCGAAAGGGGTGGGCAAGCGAGACTCTGCAACGTAACGAACAGACACTCACTACTCCTCAAGACAGTCGTGGGGTGGAATTGTAACAGTACAAGATGTTACAGGCGAGCTAATAAGGAGCCTGCAATGTCATGACCCCACCTTCTTCACTGAATCGGATGTGCTTCAGATAACTCATGCCCAGTAACACGGTTTCAGGGCTACTGCCTTCAATCACTGTGGCTTCAACATTAGCAACCCGAATACCGCCGACCATCACGAAATTCAACATCACCTGAAAGCCTTTGACCACTCCACTGGCGGTTTCGACACGAATCGGGCTGCCATCCTGGTATCGGATGCCAAGCCGGTCAGCTGTGGCACTGCTGATAGCCACAACATTTGCTCCGGTATCCACCAACACCTGAACAGGTTTATTGTTAATAATACTCTGGGCAAGGTACTGCCCATCATTGCTTCTGTTGATTCGAGCAGTCAGAAGCTCCGGTGATTGAATACCATCACCCATATCACGACTGAGAAAATAATCTTTCGCTACGCCATTGATTTCAACCCGGGCTTTCCGACTGCTGGCATCAATCAGCCTGACTCCTTTTACCGGTTGTTGGCCTACCTTCAGAAATTGACGCTCACCATCAATGAACACCAGAGCCTTGTCTGGGAACAGGGCAACTACACTGACATCGACGGCATGGGAAGAGACAGAAAAGAACCATGACAGGCTGGCAAACACTCCAGCAAAGAACCTGAAAGAGAACACTGATTTCATTCTATTTTTTAGTATTGATTACCCGTGGCGGGTTATAACCCAATTCTGTTTAGGCTCTATCTTGCGCACCGAAAGCATCAGGGTCAAGTCGTTGAACTCTGCCGAAAAGTTAATTGCGACTTATGCCGTACAAAAGAATAAATTTTTGCCGAATAGGTGAATGACAGCGATGTATAGTTACCATCGTCGTACAAACAACAAAAACCAAAAACACCCTTAGAATTATAGGTATTTATTCGTACAAACCAAGAGACACAGGACTTCATATCAGGTAGAGTTAGCCGTACATATGTCGCCTAATAAAGAAGAATCTAAAGAGACATGATCAAGTACCATTATCTACCGCTGTTGTTTTCACTGCTCTGCATAACGGCCTGTAGCCCGCTTCCTAAAGCCTCCAGTGTCAGTCAAACCTCCCAGACAAAACTCCAGTCTGCTCAACATTGGGGGGTGATCGCTAATCATCTTTCAGACCAGTTGATAAAGGATGGTGATTTGCTCAGTAAGTCTTTGTACATTGATGAAAGTCGTTTTAGCACTGATTTTTCAAAAGTATTTTCAAAGCAACTGGTCAGTGAGCTGGTCAAAAAAGATGTGGATGTCACTCTTTCCCCTTCACCCACTTTTTCAGAGCTGGAAATTGATGTCGATGTTGTTCGTCACCCCAATGACAGGGACAAAGGCACCGGGTTCCCAATGTCTATTGGACTTGCAAGTGCCTGGTTTATCGTTGAAACCAATGGTTACGGGGTGATCCCTGCGGTCGTTGCGGCTGAATATATGAGCAGTAAGTCCAGCCGGACAAACTCTGAAATTGCCGTGACAACAAGAGTCAAGGAAGGCAGTAGCATCCAGTTTTCAGAAACCCATGTTTACTACATAACAGATCAATCTGTTAAGCAGTTCAAAACACCAGGTTCTGTTAGTTTGACAGATCAAGAAGCGGGAGGTTTGTGAGATGAAAGCCATACTTATCCGATTGTCTATCCTACTGGTTTCTCTCTTCTTGGCAGCTTGTGAAAGCCAACCCGTTTACGAAGAGCCACCGCGCATAGATCTGGTTGGAATCAGTAAAATTGCGGCTGCAACTTTACACTCCAAAGCCAGTGACTTATTGCCAGAAGGCTCCACCATTTTGTCAACCAGTCTGGCCGATATCGATAGTTTGAGCGCTACCTCAACACTGGGAAGAATTTTATCTGAGCAACTTTCATCAAGACTGTCCGACCGGGGTTACGAACTGATTGAAATCAAAATGCGAAACAGTGTTTTTATCAGTAATGAACGAGGGGGCGAATTTACTTTATCTCGCCAACTTGCCGCTATCAGCAAAGATTACAACGCAGATGCAATTTTGACTGGAACCTATGCGCTTGGCAGTCAGACCGTTTACATCAACGCTCGTCTGATAAATACAGTGGATAATATTGTACTGTCCACTGTGGACTTTCAGCTACCGATAGACTCTGACATCCGGATGATGACTAAAAAGTCTTATTAAGCAGCTTCAGATTCAGGTTTTTTCCACTTTCGGGAAATGGGGTGCCAACACCCGCCGTATCTCAATGCCTTCACTCAACTTGATGGCTTTGAGACTCAGCAGGCTGCAAACCATCACAGCACTATATAAGCAATCACCTGAAGAAAGATAAGCGCAAAAATACCGGCAACGATGTCGTCTATCATAATACCCAGGCCACCATGCACTTTCTTGTCCAGCCAACCGATGGGCCAGGGTTTCCAGATATCAAAGATTCGGAACAGGATAAATCCGGCCAATACCCACTCCCAGCCACTGGGAGCAGCCAGCATAGTGATCCAGTAACCGACGAACTCATCCCAGACAATACCCGGATGGTCGTGGACACCGAGGTCTTTAGAGGTCTTTCCACATAGCCAGACACCCAACACAATGCTGACAGCCAGTACGAGCAGATAATTCCACAGCGGCAGGTACTGAAAAAGCAAATAGAAAGGAATGGCCGCTATGGTGCCGAAAGTTCCCGGCGCGACAGGCGACAGACCACTACCCAGACCAAAGGCAAAAAAGTGAACCGGATTTTTCCAGACTGAAGGTGTTTTACTCATAAGTACCTGTAGCCCATGAAAGAATGTTCTTTCATAAAAAAGAAGTCACTAAAAGTGCTGATAGGCTCGGGGAGAAAGGGGCTGTGCCGTCTCTGCATCCACCAGCCCGGGAGCGGAAGTTATACGACCGATGCAGGTTACAGGATTATCTGTCAATAAACTGTCAGGAAGCAGTAGCTTTTTTCGATCGGGCCATGTAAAACACAACTCATAATCATCACCACCGGTCAGCGCCAGCTCTGTGGCTTTCTCCATACCCAGCAAACTTTCCAGCTCTTTGGAGACGGGTACCGATGAAGTATTAAGTTCAGCACCAACCTGACTGGTTTTGAGAATGTGCCCCAGGTCGCCCAAGAGACCATCGGAAATATCCAGAGCAGCCGTGGCGCCATTTTCCAGCAACCACTGACCCAATGCGATTCTGGGTGCCGGTCGATAGTAGCGCTCCAGCAGATGGCGCTGTTCAAGGGTGCGAGCACTCTTTGGGTTCTCACCTCGCAAAATATCAGGTAGTGCACCAGCAGCGTCCCCAAGACAACCGCTGACATAAATCAGATCCCCGACTTGAGCGCCATTTCGCCGTAGCGCAATGGCTCCGGATAATGTTCCCTGTACCTGTATCGAGAGGGTTAAAGGCCCTTGGGTGGTGTCTCCCCCGATCAGCCCTATCTGATGGATTGACGCCAGCTCTGCCAAACCATCAGAAAACGACTGAAGCCAGGTATCATTCGATTCTGGCATGGTCAAAGCCAGCATAAAGCTATGGGGTTTTGCCCCCATAGCGGCGAGATCACTGAGATTAACGGCCAGCGCACGATAACCCAGCAGATAGGGGTCACAGTTTTTCGGGAAGTGAATGCCTTCAACCAGCGTATCCAGAGACTGGGCCAGTTGCTGACCGGGTTGAAGAGACAGAAGTGCACAATCGTCGCCTATACCAACGACATCAGTTGATGACGATCGAAGACCCGGACGATCGAAGAAACTGCGAATCAGATCAAATTCGCCAAGCGCCATGTGAGGTTCCAGCCAAGCTAAAATACGAGTTTAACGCGCTGCAATGCGGGTTAACAGATCAGGAGAGAATAGCATTATCTCCTGATCGAAAACCGACTACTTCCGACGGAAGTTGCGCACTTCATCAGGGCGAACACGGGGTGCCAGCTTGTCCAGGATGCCGTTGATGTAACGGTGAGAATCCTGGGCACCAAAACGCTTAACCAACTCAATCGCTTCGTTGATGACAACACGGTACGGGACATCGGAGCGGTTCATGAGTTCATAGCAACCAATGCGAAGGGCCGACATTTCAACCGGGTCCAATTGTGCGATAGGACGATCCAGCAGTGGCGACATGGCGTCATCCAGTCGACTGGCTTCACGGGCAATCCCGGTCAGCAGCATGTGAAAATAGCCGTCGTCCACCTTGCTGAAATCGTTGTCCGCACGAAACTGCATTTCAATCTGGGTGATGGATGCCTGGGACATCTGCCACTGGTATAACGCCTGCAACGCCAGTTGACGTGCACGACGACGGGCAGATGGTTTTGGACGCGGGGCAGATTTCTGCCCGGCTTCCTGCTTCTCAGTAGACAACTCAGGCCTCCAGTTTCTTGAGCAGGGATACCATTTCGAAAGCCGCCATGGCAGCCTCTTCACCCTTGTTACCCGCTTTGGTACCGGAACGCTCGATAGCCTGCTCGATGGTATCTACGGTCAGAACACCGAAACTCACTGGAATTTCTTCGTCCAGATTCACGTGGGAAAGGCCTTTCACACATTCGTTAGCAACGAATTCAAAGTGTGGTGTGCCACCACGAATGACAGCACCCAGGGCAATAATGGCGTCGAAGCGTTGGGTTTTGGCAACTTTCTTAACCGTCAGTGGAATTTCGAACGCGCCCGGGCACCGGACGATAGTGATATCCTGTTCCGCAACACCGTGACGGGTCAAACTGTCCACAGCAGCATTGAGCAGACTTTCTACAACAAAGGCATTCCAGCGGCCAACAACGATCGCATACTTGCCGCCATTTGCCTGCAGAGTACCTTCGATGGTTTGCAGTGACATTGCGTTTTCCTCAATAAATCTTTGTGTCTGTTGCACTTACAACAATGTGCTCTGACAATCAGTCTTCACACGGAATATATTCAACAATTTCCAGATCAAATCCGGACAGGGCCGCGAAGCGAATCGGTGAGCTAAGCAGGCGCATTTTACCCACTCCCAGATCACGCAGAATCTGTGAACCAGTGCCTATGGTCAGATACGCGCCGGACATACCGTTGCTGTTACTCTTGCCTTCCGAGAACTTTTCCAGGGCCCCGCCCAGATCAAGCCTCGACTCGGAGTCGAGCAACACAATCACGCCACGCCCCTCACTGGCGACCTTGGCCATTGCTTTGTGCAGTGGCCAGCTGGATTTACCGTTTTCAGGATGTGCCGACAGCAGATCACGAAAAGGTTCCATAGCATGAACTCGCACCAGCGCCGGTGAGTTCGGTGTAATATAGCCCTTGGTCAGGGCAATGTGCGTCGCACCGCTGATGGAATCCTTGTAGGCCGTCATATCAAACTGGCCAAAATCGGTATCCAGAGAGCGCCGCTCTAGCTTTTCGACGGTTTTCTCATTCAGGATTCGGTAGTTGATCAGATCGGCGATGGTGCCGATTTTCAGATCATGCTCTTTGGCAAACACTTCCAGATCAGGACGACGAGCCATGGTGCCGTCTTCATTCATGATCTCAATAATAGCGGCTGCCGGCGTCAGTCCGGCCAGACGGGCCAGATCACAACCGGCTTCAGTATGACCCGCACGGCTGAGTACACCGCCAGGCTGGGCTCTCAATGGGAACACGTGACCTGGCTGAACAATATCGCCGGGGCGAGTCAGAGGATCCGCGGCTACCCGAATCGTTCTTGCCCGGTCATGGGCCGAAATACCTGTTGTTACCCCTTCTGCCGCTTCTATGGAAACGGTAAAGGGTGTACCAAAGCCCGATGAATTGTCTTCCGAAGTCACCATCGGTGGCAGTCCCAGAAAATCGCAGCGTTCTCCGGTCAGAGTCAGGCATAGCAAACCTCTGGCTTCACGGGCCATGAAATTCACGATCTCAGGAGTGATCTTCTCAGCAGCGATTA
Organism: Endozoicomonas sp. SESOKO2; assembly: GCF_024606245.1. Lineage (NCBI taxonomy): Bacteria > Pseudomonadati > Pseudomonadota > Gammaproteobacteria > Oceanospirillales > Endozoicomonadaceae > Endozoicomonas > Endozoicomonas sp. SESOKO2. Next base: position 3,153 of record NZ_JAHHPQ010000038.1, on the reverse strand, counting down.
TCAGGTCACCTTCGTTTTCACGATCTTCATCATCCATCAGGATGACAGGTCTTCCGAGGCGGATATCCTCAATAATCTCTTCGATGGAGTTAAGCTGCATAACACCCCCGTGTGTGTTTTCTATACATCCGGTATGCGAAACCGGCGTATTCTAACGGTTTCATACCCAAGCTGGAAGCGATCACTTCATAAAGCCATGTTCGGCAAGAAAACCGGCGGTCAGACTGACAGGAGCCGATGGGCTCTCTTCCCTGAGGCTGGGGTCCATCAGCCTTTCCAGATACCGGGCCAGCACATCCACTTCCAGATTGATTTCTGTTCCTGCCCGATAGCCGGTAATAATGGTTTCCTGCTGAGTATGAGGCACGATGTTCAGGGCAAAGCGACAGCCGTCCACCTTGTTGACCGTCAGGCTGACACCATCTACCGTGATCGATCCCTTGTGGGCAATATACCGGGCCAGATTGGAGGGCGCCTCCACCCAGTAGACCGTTGAACGCCCCGAAGGTTCAATGGAGACTATTTTACCAACACCATCAACATGACCACTGACCAGGTGACCACCCAGCCGGGTTGAAGGTGTCAGAGCTTTTTCCAGATTCAGAGCAGAACCGACGGCCAGGCCCGAAAGCGTTGAATATTCGAGCGTTTCCAGGGAAACATCAGCCACATATCCCTGCCCGGTCAATTCAACTACGGTCAGGCAGACACCATTGGTGGCAATGCTGTCACCGAGTTTTACGTCTGAAAGATCCAAACAACCTGAGTTAACCGTTAGCCTCAGATCACCAGAGCGGGGTTCTACTTTTTGCAGGCTACCAACAGCCTCGATAATACCTGTAAACATGAATAGCGAATCTCAGTCGTCAGTGTTCTGTTTGAAAGTGGCCTTAAGGAGCCAGTCAGTACCAATAGCGCGAATATCAGAGATATTCAGTGCCAGCTTTTCTGACATCGACTGAAAGGGAAGGTTCAGCAATGGCCGGGCCGCTGACCCCATCAAGGTTGGGGCCATGAAGATATTCAGCTCATCCACCAGTCCTTCACTGACAGCCGCTCCGGCAAGGGTCGCCCCTGTTTCGAGCAAGACCTCCTGACAATCTCTCTGAGCCAGTTCGCTCATTAATGCGTTCAGATCAACCTGTCTGCCGGGGTTCAATCTAATCACTTCGGCACCGGCAGCCTCCAGCTGCGCCAGCCGGTTCTGTTCTGCCTGATCCGTGCAGACAACCAGAACCTTTCCGGGCCCGGTGACTACTTTCGCGTCTACAGGGGTTTGCAGAGATGAATCCAGAACGACCCTTAGTGGTTGTCTTCGAGCGAGTTTTTCAGCATCTGGGAGCCCCAACTCTTGCGCTCTGACGGTCAAAGAAGAATTATCGTGAAGAATAGAGCCAACACCCGTAATAACAGCACAACTTTGCGCCCGGAGCTTTTGAACTTCACTGCGGGCATCGGGTCCGGTAATCCATTGGGATTCACCACTTGCCATGGCCGTTCTGCCGTCCAGACTCATGGCCAGCTTCAGCCGGACATAAGGTTGTCCAGTCACCATCTTTTTGATAAAGCCTGGGTTCAGTGTTTTCGCTTCAAGCTCAAGAACACCCGATTCAACCTCAATGCCAGCGTCACTTAGCAGGCTCATACCACGACCGGACACCAGTGGGTTAGGGTCCTCCATAGCAGCAACCACTCTGCCCACTCGAGCTCTGATCAGTGCTTGCGCACAGGGCGGTGTTTTTCCAAAATGACTACAGGGCTCAAGGGTGACATAGGCTGTTGCTCCCTCAGCCCGGTCACCCGCCATTTCCAGAGCATGCACTTCAGCATGGGGCTCGCCCGAACGCTCATGAAAGCCTTCACCAACAATGACGCCATCCTTCACGATCACACAACCAACCCTGGGATTGGGCATTGTGGTGTACAACCCTTTCCGTGCCAGTTGCAGGGCTCGGGACATCATTTCATGATCAATGGCAGACGCCATAGGAGGCTCTCCGGGCTAAGTCAGAAATGGGGGCAGTTTATATGATTTTGCGGCCAGCATCACTCACTGACGGAATAGCCCGAGCACATCAATCGTAAGCATTCGCACTGTTCATCACACTCGATACCCTAGTAGAATCAAGCAACTACAAATGAGAAGAGTTGAGAGCAAGCAAGTGCAGCAACTTCGTTTTCACCATGTCGGGATACCTACCCGGGAAAAGCTATCAGACGATTGCTATAACGAGAAACTGAAACATCATGCCACCGGGTATTTCGAAACCCCTTATGGTGTTGAGTGGATGAATTTTGATGAAGACAATACATTACCGGAGATTATAAAAACCACGCCCCATATTGCCTTTGAGGTGGACGATATTCAGGAAGCCATAAAAGGAAAAGAAGTCGTTCTTGAGCCCACCTCTCCGGCAGAACATGTCACTGTAGCTTTCATCAAAGATGGAAGAACGCTCATTGAGTTGATTCAGTTTGATCGGCCAGAGAGTGAGATCTGGCCGCATCCGGAAAAATTCCTGCTGAAGTAAGCCATCGGGGCTTTTAGCGGGATATTTCCAGTTAAAAGCCCTTATCAGAGCGGGCTGACAAAGGAGGCCAGGGACGCGAATCTTCACTTTCGATCCAGGCTTTTACCCAACCTTCCGGCTCTGGAGACCAGTCTTCCATATCCATGGCTTTTCTGACGCGTTCAGTAGCGACTATCCGGCCCTTCTCGGTAACAGCCGTTCTTAACAGGACTGAAGAAGCCGGTTCACCTTTCACCCACATGGACTGGATGATATAAACCCATCGCTCATCCATCGCGGTCACCTGGGTGTACGTAGTCACTTTGTCGAACATTCGGACCCGCTTTCGATAACGAGTGGTACTGCCTGCCACCACCAATCCCCATTTCTCCCTTTTAAGGACAGCAGACAGCCCGCTCTGAATAGAAAGAGTAAACCGGCCCAGATCGAACAGCGTCAAAACCCGACCATTATTCATTTCCATGAACAGATCTAAATCCCATGGCATACAGCGAAAGCGATTCTCACTGATGGCGTCAACAGAAATTTTGGGGGCTTTGTTGGCCCTGCGGAGAGTGGTCAGGAGTCGAATGAATGGATACATGCTCAAATCTTCTAGTAATAATGCCCAGCATCATAGCCA
>NZ_JAHHPQ010000037.1:0-1395 GCF_024606245.1 Endozoicomonas sp. SESOKO2 | reverse complement strand
ATCTTCTAGTAATAATGCCCAGCATCATAGCCATTCAAACAGCATAAAGAAACAATCGTTTAACACTGAGTGATTCATGCATATTAATGAATGGATCAGCCGTTTTTTGTCTAAACTAGCCACGGCGACTTTCAGCCTGTAAGAGGTGTTTCATGGCTAAAAACAAGCTCATGCAAGTGATGAAAGTACGTGATGACAGCGCCCCTCCACAGACAATGTAACCATTGATAAAACCTGCTGGAACGGTGAGAAATTCAAAAATAAGTGAGGGAGAGGCTCAGAAAACAAGACTTCCTTCCGGAGTAAGCTATGAAAAAATCATTATTTATTATTGTATGCTGGTTTATTACCAGGCCTGTATTGGCATTAACAACTTTCCTCTGCATTGACTCCTCTGATTACATGCGCAACGGCGACTATAGTCCCAACCGTATCATGGCTGTCCAGGAAGCCTGCTCCCTCCTTTGCGAAGCCCTCATCCAACGCAACCCCGAAAACGTCATTGGTTTGCTCACCTTCGGCGGCAATGCCTGCTCCGTCCGTGAAACCCTCACTGAAGACATCGACCGCATCTCTGCTAGCCTCGCCTCGATTGCCGTCGGTGGCGAATCCCACTTTGCTAATGGTGTCCGAATCGCCATGCTCGCTCTCTCCCACGCCAAGAACAACCGCTCCCAAAAGCAAGTCGTCATCTTTGTAGGCTCCCCTGTCACCGACAGCCCTGACAAGCTTCGTCAACTCGCCACCGCCCTCCGCAAGCATAATGTCGGTGTTAGTATCATTAGTCTTGGATGCCCCTCTAACACATCAATCTTGAAGGAATTCACCGAACAAGTCCGAAAGAACGCCTACTTTTATGTCGTCCCTGAACACGGTAGCGTTATTGATTTATTGTTCTCTACTGCCTTGATGGGAGATGGACCTGGTTCTGGTAGCTTTGGTGTTCATACAGGCGTCAGTGCCACTGGTGGTGCCTTCAACTTCGGCACCGAAGCTGACGATCCTCAATTAGCTATGGCTATTCTTGCATCATTAGAAGAAGAACAAAGACGTCAAGCTGCTGCCGCTGCCAATAGTGACAATAACAATCAACAAACTACTACGACTACACAACAAGCTGATATTCCTATTACTAATAATCAAGATGCTGCTCCTGAAGATGATTTGGAACTTGCTCTTCTTTTGTCTATGGAAGAAGCTTTGAGAGCTGAACAACAAGCTGCTGAAGAATCGAATAAACCTACAAGCTCTGATGCTGCTCCTTAGCGGTTCTCACTGACAGCATTAACAGAAATTTTGGGGGCTTTGTTGGCCCTGCGGAGATTGGCCAGGAGTCGAATGAATGAATGGATACATGCTCAAATCTTCTAGTAATAATGCCCAGCATCATAGCCA
>NZ_JAHHPQ010000355.1:0-1338 GCF_024606245.1 Endozoicomonas sp. SESOKO2 | reverse complement strand
TCCTCACTGGTCGTTACCAGATGGCGGCTATCGGCGCTGAAGCTGGCGGAGGTAACCACCTCTTGGTGTTGAATGGTGTCTTTTAATACCCACTCAGCGGTTTGCAGGCCATGGATTTTTGCCTTGCTATCACTGGTAGTTACCACATAACGGCCATCGGCGCTGAAGTTGGCTGATTTGACCCAATAATCATGAATAATGGTGGTCATTTCTTCCCAGGATCCATTGTCCTGCAGGCCATAGATGATTGCTCTGTGATCGGCGCTGGCGGTTACCAGGTGGCGGCCATTGGTGCTGAAAGTGTAGTAGTAGATTATATCATCGTGGTGAATGGTGGCATTGACTTTCCATGATCCATCATCCTGACTGTAGAGGGTTGCATTGTTATCTTCACTCAGGATCACCAAATGACGCCCATCGGCGCTAAAGCTAACCGACGAGACCGGAGCATTGTGGTTAATGCTGTATTTTGCTTCCCATGAGCCATCGGTCTCCTGGCTGTAAATCTTCACCTCATTACTCAAACTGGCGGTCACTACATGGCAGCTATCGGCACTGAATGAGGCCGAGGTGACCCCATGATTATGGAGAATAGTGGCTTTTACATCCCATGATCCATCGTCCTCCTGAACACAGATTTTCGCCGTGCGATCGTCACTCCCGGTGACCATCTTACGGCTATCGACACTGAAGGTGGCTGATCCGACCCAACCACCGTGGGAAACGGTGGCTGTTTCTATCCATGATCCATCGGGCTTCTGGCCAGTGATTTTCACTGTTTTGTCATAGCCGGCAGTCACCACATGGCGGCCATCAGTGCTGAAACTGGCCGTGGTGATAGAGCGTGGACGGGTACGGGTAATTTCGGTTTTTTCCACCAACTTGAATTTTTCACATTGAGACATCAGTTTACTGTTGGTGAAAACTAACTGAACAGGAAAATAAACATTCTTTTGTTGTTTTATGAGTGACCCGATAGTGCCTATATCCGCAAACGGCTTCAACCAATCACGGAGTTGTTGTTCATCTTTTGTCGTAACAATGGTCTTTAGTTGATATTGGTTTAGTGATGGAAGCCGACGATACCATGCTCTTTCCAGAGCCTTATCGTTTTTTACAAGCTTGTGAAGCTGTTTGCATACCCTTGTTAAAGCTGTCACCCCTCGAAAATCCAAATAGCGAATAATTTTGGCATGTATCTCTTCGGGCAAATGGAATAATGTTGCTTCAATTTTGTCCTTTACAGTAACCTCCCTGCCCAGACTGACACCCTTTGGTGCTTCCTCCAATCGAGGTTGCTTAGGTGTCGGCGGGGCTGAAGAGTCAATCCTGGAATGT
>NZ_JAHHPQ010000354.1:0-1128 GCF_024606245.1 Endozoicomonas sp. SESOKO2 | reverse complement strand
CACGCAATCGGTGTTATTTTCTTGTGCAGCGATGAACAGCGGGGTGGCGCCATCCCTGGGTGCGTTGAGATCCGCCCCGGCCCCGATCAGGCGTTGCACGATGTCGGTATGACCCTCCCGGGCAGCGATGAACAGCGGAGTGGCCCCATTCTTGGTCCGGGCGTTGAGATTCGCCCCGGCGTTGATCAGGCATTCGACGATGTCATTGTGCCCTTGACTGGATGCCACCAACAAGGCAGTGACACCATTGTTCATAACGGCATTGACATTGACTCCCTCTGCCAGTGACTTTTCCACCTGATCCAGATCTCCCTCAAAACAGGCACTATAAAACGCCTGATCGGGGAAAAATGTATCCGGGTAAGATTCACCGGTGTGCTCATTCACCATAGGCATCGGGTCTTGCCGACACATTGCACAGCGGCGAGAACCGATGGGCTGATTAACAAAACACTCAGAAATACAGTCCAGATCGAAGCGGTGGCCGCAACATTGGGTTTTGAGGACCACAGGCACTGCATCACGACCATGGAAGTGAACCAGACAAATAGGGCAGGGATCGGACTCCAGCAGTGCGTCAGTGTCCATAGGGACAGCGGGGTGAGCAATGCCATCCATGAGTAGTAAATCCGTATTATTCACATGACCTACGCACTCTGGGCAGTGTCCGTTGTCCAAATGTGAGCATGAGCTTTGTTCGGGCGTTGCTGCCGTTTGGTCTGTCGAATGTTCTGCAAAATTCATCGGCCATTCAGTGGGCCCACTGCTATCGGATGACGGTCGGAATTGACAAATGCCATGACAGGTGAAGACGAAACAATCTAAACCCAAAGTATGCCGATGTTGCTCTGAGCCTTCGTTTCCATCGGCAGAGTCAGAATGAAGGAAGCTGTTGGAAGAGTCTGAGGGACAGGCGGGGGCTTCCTGAGCCTGCTGCCCCGACGATTCAGATGGCGGGTCTTGCTGTTGTTGAGTTCCAGAGCCAGGTACCGTAATGATGGCCGCAAGCGGTTGTTCTTGACACAGCTCTTTTTGTTTCATCGGGTTAAACGACGGTGAGTCGATATTCCAATAACTTGTTAAAAGCCAACCGACAGCAACAACCACTTCAATAGGCAGCCATGAATA
>NZ_JAHHPQ010000353.1:0-1504 GCF_024606245.1 Endozoicomonas sp. SESOKO2 | reverse complement strand
TCGTCAAAAGCCAATGTTGTGGCAAGCACTTCGATCTGGACTGTATTTCGAAGTGCTTTGTTGAACAGCCTATCGGCTATCGCCGTTGTGCAATGTGCCGGCAAGACCCGATGCCTATGCTGAATGAGAACACCGGAGAGTCTCACCCGGATAGATTTTTTCCCGACGAAGCGTTTTATCGTGCCTGTCTTGAGGGGGATTTGAGTCAGGTGGAGAATTCACTGGCAGATGGAGTCAATGTCAATGCCTTTATTGTCATTATGGATGATGATTCCAATGCCTTGATGTTGGCAGCTTGTATGGGGCACACAGATATCGCCGTACGCTTGATCAACGCCGGGGCGAATATCAACGCCCGGAGTGAGAGTGGCGCTACCGCGCTGTTCATCGCTGCCCAGGAAAATAACATCGACTGCCTGAAACTCCTGATCGAAACCAAGGCAGATATCAACGCCCGGACTGAGGATGGCAGTACCGCACTGTGCATCGCTGCCCTAACAAATAGCACCGACTGCGTGAAACTCCTGATCAATGCTGGGGCAGATCTCAACGTGCAGATGAGGGGTGGCGCCACACCGCTGTTCATCGCTGCCCGGAAAAATAACACCGACTGCGTGAAAATCCTGATCGAAGCAAAGGCGGATCTCAACACCGTCTTGCCGAATGGCGCCACCCCGCTGCACGTCGCTGCTGAGAACGGCAGTACCGACTGCGTGAAAGTCCTCATCAAGGCCGGGGCGGATCTCAACGCCGCCCTGACGGATGGCACCACTCCACTCTCCATCGCAACCAGGATGGGCAATACCAACTGCGTGAAAGCCCTGACCAAGGCCGAGGCGAGGCAAGGAGCATCTGCTATACCGCCGGGTCTTTAAAAACAGAGGTGAAAGCACAGACATTCCCTATCTGGATCTGGTTTGCAGCGATCTTGGCTTCGATGCCCGGACTATCAGGGCGACCTACAAGAAATGGTGGAAAGTCGGGCTCTTGGCAGGGCTGAAAGCTTCTCTGTTAGCTGCGTAACTTGAGTTATTTTCTTGATCTATCCTTCCTCTCTACAATCCTGAATGCAGTTGTAAAATAATGATTAAACACTCACTGTTTGCAGCACCACTGCTACTAATGACATTGTCCGTCGTCTGTCAGGCTCAACCGTTAACAAGGCGTTTTGTTGTCTCGTTTGAACAGAAAACAGGTTCTCCAAACCAGAACGTTTCTGTAACACCTGGCCAACACACACTGAAAGGCACTTTGTCAGACATTGCCCACACAAAGGGCTATGCAGGATCGGATTTACCGTCTGATGAGAAACAAGTCAGACCAAACGGCTGCGAGCTAACAACGACCATCATTGAATCAACTTCGTGGCAATGGCTTTACGCTAATCATCTGCTCTCGGGTTATGAACGGATCCTGACCAGCAAAAATACCCCACTCGACTCCACCTCGTATTCATGGCTGCCTATTGAGGTGGTTGTTGCTGTCGGTTGGCTTTTAACAAGTT
>NZ_JAHHPQ010000352.1:0-1652 GCF_024606245.1 Endozoicomonas sp. SESOKO2 | reverse complement strand
CCTTATTTCACAGCAACTGTGGGATAAGATAAGGGGTGCAAACCTTGAACGGAATTCGGGACTGTTTTTAGCATTACTCAGGAGTCCGAATAATCCGGAAGCAGCATTTGATCATTACCTGAGTAACAACCCACAACAGACAGAGGACTACCGTGGTTATGCAGAACAAGAGTTCATTTTAAGCCCAAAACAATTACGCAGTGTGTCAGTCTTTCCGGGCAGCTGCCCAGAGGGGATCAGCTGCCCGACAGGGACTGAAACGATCGAAAAAGGTGTTTCCAGAGTTAATTTAAATGACCCTCCCTCCTACAGCCAATCTCAAGCAGACTATCTTCATCAAAAGCGACACGCTCACGGTGGAAGGGGAAATGGGGAAGACGATGGTTCCGGTGGGGCACCAAACACCAGAATTTGCCAAAATTGTCAGAAAAACCGACCTGTATTCTACGACAATATGTGCTTTGATTGCGCTAATGCCGGAATGGTTGCATTTGAGCAGAATCTTAGCGGACCACCTCCTCTCGTAAGGAACAAGGAAATACCGGTGTCCGTGGCAAAAGTGGTTGATACCTCAGCTATCAAAATATTACGCTGGCTCGTTGATTTGGTCTACGAAGGACGGGAATTGAATCTTTTTCACCACAGCATGTTCTACCAGAAGTATGAGCTTTATAACCTTTTAACTGAAAGCTTTTTGTCGCACAAAGAGACTCTGGAAAGATTTCATAAGTACTGGGTTAAATTTTCCAGAGGTCAATTATCTGCTGGCAGTTTGATTCTTCAGGTCGGGGCACTGGCGAATAATCATGGAATCGATAAGCATACTGAGGTAGCAAGAATTGTTAAAACACTTGCCCGTCACAGGGACATATTTGAAACCAAAGATCACTTGGATAAATTAAAAGAAAACAGATTAGAAAATGAGCTGACAGGCAATAACCTTGTAACACACAATGAGCTATATAATCTCGTATATTCATGCGTAGATAAACAAAAGAGAAAAGAATTAATAGATTTTATTTATCAAATATTCAAACAAACCAGTGATTTGCTAACAGAGAAAACGGTTCCTTCTAAAAAGGATACATTTACACATTTAGGCACTTTATCCAGAGAGCTGAATAGAGATTATGGTTTTGGCTTTCCGGTTTATAATGATGGGAAGATAGACATCAAGCCTTGGGGCATGGGACTGTATACTTTTATTACTCAATCTAACAGGTATCGATTAGAAAGAAATATACAATCTCAAACACTTGATGGCCTTGGATTTGATGTTTCTGACAATAATCCATCCACACCTGAACAGGTTAAAGCTATAGTTACTGGTTTGGCTATTTTAAGCTCAACACTCTCGGGATATTACGGTTTCACACAAAAACTTTCTCATGATCAACGTGAGCTTTTCGTTAACTTTTCCAAGCTTGCCAGAAAAGAGCTTGTTAATTTTTTGGAATCAACCAGTTCAGATCAAAAAAACGCGTTCATAAGCAGTATGTTTTTCGTCTTTGGCGAGATTCCCAGAGAGCTGGCTGATGAACTGACTCAGGAACAGCCACCTACACTTGTCAGGGGCGCGCAGGCACCTCTGCAAGCATCAGCACATCGCCAGTATGAGCAAACAACAGGATACACTCTGGACTCACCTCTAC
>NZ_JAHHPQ010000351.1:0-1008 GCF_024606245.1 Endozoicomonas sp. SESOKO2 | reverse complement strand
GCCGTTACAGCCCACCAGCCATGATTTGCAGAATGTGGCCAGGGCCGTCATCCGAGGGGGTGATTTTACCGAAGACGGACTGCATCAATGTCTTAATCAGCACTACCGACTTTATCTGATGGCTGCCGGGGTATCGTTGGAGGCACTGCCAGAGTCATCGGCGCTTGTCATGGGGAACAGTAAGCCTGATTCCGGACTTTGCAATTGGTTAAACCAGACAGTATCGGACATTGATCGTCCGTGGTTGATACGACGCAGTGATCTCAACAGTGTTGATGAAAAACGCCATGAAATAAGTATTAAGACTCGTCTGAGTGACGAGGAAGCCAAGACGGAAATGATCAAAATGGTGGCACAGGCCCGGTGGCTGGCATTCGATCTGCCCCTGAAGCCGGATCAATCGGACGATATTTTCACCCGGGCTCTCTACCGATGTTGGCAGCAAAGCTGGTTTAATCGTAAGTTTGGCCAGACGGGCGTGGACGCCAAGCGCTTATTTCCAATGACGGAAGAAGAGAAACAAACGCTGAAAATACCGGCTAACCAGCCTTATCTTCGAGAGGTTGATAAGAGGATAGCGACATGGGAAGCGGCATGGGACGCCCATGCCGTTCAGCAGCGGCCTGCGTTTTGGCATCAGATCAGGAGTCTGCCAAACCATTGGGTTGATGATTCTGAAAAATACAGCCCGCAAGTCTGCGAGAAACAAGCTCCGGCATTGGATCAGAGAACGGACTATGAGCTTCAGAAGATGCCAAAACATAACAGTTGCCAAATTTTTAATACGCAGAACCATCCTCCCGGTATGTATCGCTGGTCGGCAAAGGATATTTATGTGACTGCCAAGGGTGATATCAAAGAGATCGCTCTTGATGCCAAACCCATTCTGGGGGTTGAAAGCCTCGTACCGGATCGGTTACCAGGGCGTGATAAGGAAGTGACATTGGCCAGCGATCAAACGCTGGCAACCTTCAAAGCGTCATCAGACGATGGTCAATATGCATTGCC
>NZ_JAHHPQ010000350.1:0-3949 GCF_024606245.1 Endozoicomonas sp. SESOKO2 | reverse complement strand
ATCTGATCGACAGCCAGCACCTGGAAGGTGAGTTGAATGATATTCTGGCCGGTGATGCTCATCCCGGATTTCACCTGTTTGCCACCATCAACCCACCCAAGTACAGCGGGCGAAAACCCTTATCACCGGCGCTCAAAGGCCGTTTCCGGCATTTACCCATCCGGCAGTACAACCCGGCAGAGTTGCAGGCCATTGCAGAGAAAGTGTTGCCAGACAACCCGCAGGGGAAAATCCTGGCTGAACAGCTGACTAAAAAACATTGTCTTTTGAGGGCCTGCCTGCAGCAGAAAAAACTGCCGTTGCAGCCGACCAGTCTTGATTTACAGAATGTGGCCAGGGCCGTCATCCGAGGGGGCGATTTTACCGAAGAAGGGCTTCATCAATGCCTCAATCAGCACTACCGGCTTTATCTGATGGCTGCAAAGATATCGTTGGAGAAACTGCCCGAGTCATCGGCTCTTGCCGTGAGTAAAGACGAGCTTGATTCTGGACTTTGCAAGTGGTTCAGCCAAACGGTATCGGGCAAGGATCGTCCATGGTTAATACGACGCAGTGATCTCAACAGTATCGATGAAAAACGACATGAAATTCGTATCAACACTCGTCTGAGTGACGAGGAAGCCAGAACAGAAATTATCAAGAGGGTGGCTCAAGCCAGGTGGCAGGCATCCGGTCTTTCCCTGAAGCCGGATCTGTCGGACGATATACTTACCCAGGCACTTTACCGACACTGGCAGCAGCGCTGGTTTGATCATGAGTTCGGCCAGACGGGAGTCGAAGCCAGTGACGTATTTTTCCTGACGGAAGAAGAGGAAGAAACGCTGAAAATATCAGCTAACCAGACTTATCTCCGGGAGGCTGATGCGCGAATAAGTGCATGGAACTTCGGCGCGGTTCAATTGTGGCCTGCGTTCTGGCATCAGCTGAGTGATCTGCTGAACCATCTGGTTGACGATTATATTAACGAAGCGTCAGCGGTTGACACTGATAACGCCCCTGAACAATACATCCCCGAAGTCCTCGAGAAAGAGGCTCCGGCATTGGACCAGGAAACCGGCTATGAGAGCGAGGAAAAACCAAAAATTAACGACTATGTAATTTTTGATTGGCCGAACCATTTTCCCGGGATTTATCGGTGGTGGGCAGAGGATGTTTATGTGTCTGCTGAGGGCCATATCAAACTGATCAATATTGATGATCGATACATGCTGGGGGCCGAAGTTCTCATGCCTGCCCGGTTGCCTGCACGTGACCAGGAAGTGACATTAGCCAGAGATCAAACGCTGGCGACCCTGGACATCTCATCACACAATGGTCGATATGCATTGCCCAGCCTCACGGCTAACGACTATATCGTGGCCCTGCGCATAGAATCCGGTTTATCATTTATCCTGGTCAGGGATCGCTATACCGGGCTTCACACACTGTCTATTCCAGAAGCCAGACCCCAACAGTGTATTCAGGTTGCTTATGTCGTAGAACCCGCAGATGCGGACAAAAAAACACCTGCCAGAGAAGTCCGACCAGCACATACAACACGTTTTGACGCCCGCTGTTCGGAAGGTACGAAAGCAGTACTGAAGAGTCTGTTTGAGACCATTGGCCAACAACCAACTGAGCTACAGGTGCCTTTGGAGGCAATACAAAACGCTAAAAACACGGTGCAACGCATTAAGGCGATCGCGAACTATTGCCGAACGTTTTCTGGTAATGCTCAACCAGAGAGTAGTGGCAATTTCTTTAAATTCCTCGTCACACAGCGGCAAGGGAGCTGCCGCCATCGTGTACCTGTGTTTATCGCTTTTTGCCGTTATTTTGGCATTCCATGTCGGCAAATTTCTAACCGTACCCACGCCTTTGCAGAGTGTTCTGTGGATAGAGGCCAAACCTGGGTGTCAGTCGATTTGGGCGGTGCCCCTGTCGAGGCAACAGAAATTCTATCTGACTTCCAGCTCTCCAGAAGGGTCAGTGGCTCCGGCACCCAGTCAAAGAAGATCAGGGATCTCCTGAAAGGGGCTGATTTAGCACAACAGCAAGCTCTGGCTGAGGCCAGTGGTATCAGCCTTGAGGAATTGAACAACGCGCTTGAGACAGACAGCTCATTGCCAAAAATCAAACCAAGTACTTACCTGATGATAAGGAGACTGTGGGAGAGAGGAGATTTACCCGGTTTTTCCGTGGGTGTCTCAATGTTACTGGAGGCAGAAACATTGAGCTATCGTGAGAAGCAATTGATCGGTACTGTGCTTGAGCGTGAAAGGCCTGTCTGTAGGCCGATGTCGAAGGTAGTAACACAAATACTGGCCAATAGTGATGAAGACCAGGTTACTGAACCACTCAAGTCATTGCATTCAAAAAGGGTTGTCCAAAGCGGAGAAAGAAACAGTGCTCTGCAGTGGTTGAGTTCAATAGCGGATATATTGACAGAGAGTGACTTGACCAGGCCCTCGGTTATTCGCTTTGCCCATAAAGCCCTGGAATCGGGTTGGCTGGATCCACTGCCGACTTATCAGAGGCTTATCATTGAGGCCATTCAACACCATGAGCTGTTGTTGCGTCTGGAAAGCATCGATGAACTGAAGGTTAAAGCCACCCATTGCCTGAAAATGTGGTACACGGGACTATTGTCCAGGGAAAAAAATAGCCAGATATGGCGATCAGCTTATCGGCGCTACCAATGGGAAATAAGTAATGCCTTTTTCGTCACTCATTGTCATGATGGGTTTTCGCCACTCCTTGAAGATAAAATGCTCCGCTCCTCTTTGCAGAGCACCTGGACAGACGAACCTGAGGGTATTCCCAATATAGAGCGAATGTTAGTGCACCATCCCGCGTTTGTGCAGTCAAACTCGGGCAAGGCGAACCACCGTCCGGTGATTATCCTGGGGCCACCTTTCTGGTTCTGCAGAGAAATGAATGAAAAGGTCGAAGCTCTGCTTAAAAGAAAAGTTGAGGATAGCCCGTCTCTGAAGCCGTTATTGGAAAAAATCAAACCAGAGTCCCTCGAAGCATCCGATGAGGACAAAAGACTTTTAGATAGTTTAAAACAGAAATGCGAGAAAGCGATTCAGCAGGCCTTCTGTCATTACCTGTATGAAGTGACACACTCGAAAGGCGGTTGTTTAACGTATTGTTGGGGCGATGTTGACGTATACAAGTATGGCGCCCACGATCCATCCTCAGCAGGTGAGCTGTATACCATGATGTTTGAAATTTGTAGCTCTCCCCGTTTTCAGAACTCATTTAACGATGACTACTTAAGGGAGGCACAAAACGCCAGTGACGCTCTCATACTTACATCCAATGATTTGACAATGATTGTCGAAGAGTTTTTGAACAGCATGAATTTGAATTCGTTGTGTGAGTCGTTGGATACGTGACTTTCCTTAATAGTGACGGCTCACTGTCCAAACAGAACTTTTGTCCTACCTGAAGGTCAAATCATTCAAGAGTTTCAATGCAGTACTTCAGATCACAGAAGGGAGGTTGGCTATGGATGGTCGGATTAGTGAACAATCAAGTGGGCCTGTGCTTAATACGGGTGTGTCGGCAGCAAGGGAAGCAAAGCTGGCTCCACCGGCAAAGATTGAAGCTATCTGCTCTGGTGTCACTTCCAAACTCAATAGATCGTCGCTTTCGATGACGTTGCCTGACAGGGCGAGAACCGTATCCTCGACGGATTCCTCGCTTCCCGGAGCCTCTCATTCTTTCGATTTTCGTTTTGTCGCCAGTGATGATGAAGTTCGGCAGCTTTTAGTGGCCCAAACCGGTGCTGAACATCGGGATGTCACCCTTATTTCCCACCCCGACGACCTCTCACAGGCTAATCTGGTGAGCCGGTTGAGCATTTCTGAAGATGGTTGCCACACTCTGCGTTCAGGGAAGCTGTTTGAAGGGTCACAGCCACTCACTCTGGTAATGGATATCCGCAAGCTCACCAGTGAGGAGC
>NZ_JAHHPQ010000349.1:0-1710 GCF_024606245.1 Endozoicomonas sp. SESOKO2 | reverse complement strand
TGCCCACTGAGCCCGTGACAGAACTCTGCGGTAAGTGGATGGTAGGCACTGTTAACCCCCAATGCCTGTACGTCTACAAACGTGATGCCCACAGCTGGCGTATGGAAAGGGGTGCAGATGCCGATAAACTGCACGCAAAACTTCTGCCTGACCTGCAATCATTACACGATGGACTTCTTGGACGTGCCAATATCGTTATCTGGGGAGTTTATGACCGTTTCACCTCGGGACATCTGCGAGCGGACGGAACGTTCAGTTTACCAAAATTAAAATTCTTCAATTTTTCCCGCATGGAACGCTACCCTGAACTGGTGCTCACCGGCTATAGCAAAGAAGACATCCAATGCTTTTGCGTTTACGACGATGCACAGATAAACATTTCCGACATCCTGTGGGAGAAGAGTCAGTGTGAAAAAGTATTGGAGCTTAAACCCTTGCCTCTGGTTGTCTATTGCCACCGCACAGGCTTTGCGCAGGTCTATTTTGATGATGAACTGGACAGTATACCGCTGTGCATGAATGAGCATTCTCTGAATGATATAGCATCCTCACAGGGCGTAGACCCAGACGATTTGAGAGCCGTTCTGAATCTGCTGCCAATGTCTTTGCGGGCAGAAGCAATGAGTTCAGAATTAAGCGTCCCACAAGAAGCAGAACCCGATGCCAGGCACAAATTACAACAGGCCATGGATCTGGTAAGTAATCCCTGTTCATACAGCTACGAGAAGCTCCTGGAATTAAAACAGGGCTTACCCATTCACCAGCATTTTTTTCATGAAGGAGGTTTTACATCATTGCTTAAAATGCTGCTTGTTTCCGAAATGCTCAGATACCAGAAGCCACAGCAGGAGCAAATTCAGAAACAGGAGGAAGCAGCTTACCGAATGTTTCAGCTGCTTGTGCAAAGTGGGGCAAGTCTGCGGAAAGATTGGTACAGGAGTTTCATCAACGGAATGATAGGTCTTGACTCTTTTATAATGCCACTGGGCATAATGAATTGCATGCTGGTTGCCTTTAGTCCATTTGAATGCATGACTTTGCCCCATCTCAGGAAGATACCTCTGACCGTCTGTCCGGGAGCCATTGTTGAATTTGACCGCATTTGCCAGAAACTGAGTCCACAACAACGGCAGGGCGCTTTGGAAAAAATATTGTGGGGATATGTGGAAGATTGTCGCCCCCCGACTCTTAATACCATCCAGACCTTCTTACTGGCACTGTTTCATTACGAGGCCTCTCCGGACAAAGGCGTTCTGAATCGTTTTAAAGCCCGATTTGCTCACCAATATCCTGAAGGTGAGAAGATTATTGATGATTTCTCTCTGAGTGATTATATCCAATGGCTTGAAAAGTTATGGCTGCAACGGGAAACGCATTCTTTCTACCGGAATTGGCCAGAGCATGTCCAGCAGGCTCAAAAGGACATCCTGGATCTGAAGCAATCTCTCGGTCTGGACGATTCTCACAACCTGGCGACACCCGAAACACCAGCGGTATTACAGTTTGTGGTGGATGCCTTTAGCAGGCCGCCGGTCTTGCCTGATAATGCCGGCGATAATCAAAAAACCATCCTGAAGGTTTTGCAGCATTATTACCGGCGTCCGGGACCGGAGCGGGTGATCCGGAGCATTGAAAGACAAACCTTGCCAACCGTTTGGAAACCGCTGCACAGCTGCAGCCATGTCCTGCGGGCCAGAAATAATGGTCACT
>NZ_JAHHPQ010000348.1:0-2548 GCF_024606245.1 Endozoicomonas sp. SESOKO2 | reverse complement strand
CGACGTATATCCGCTGGTTTTCCGGGTCATAGGTTTGAAAGAGCGGTGTGCCTTCCGGGGGTTGGCAGTTACCAGACAGACTGGGTGAATGAGTTGTGGGGGATGTTCTGTTAGACGAGGATATAAACGACGATGAATATTTAGTTTGCCGTGTGTTTGTTGTGGATGATATTTCAAAAGCGGATGAAGTGTCTGATGGTGATTCCGAATCAGCTAAGGCTTTGATTGCAGCAGCCGTGATCAATTCCTTGGTTGAAGGCTGTGCTGATGACGATGGGACAACGGATGAAACTCCAGAAGGTGTCGCCGAACCGGATGAAGTTCGGGCTACAGAAGCCGTACTCAATTCGCTGCCTGAAGGCTGCGCTGATGACGATAAGGCAACAGATAAAACTTCAGAAGGTGGCACCGAACCGGATGAAGTACGTGCTATAGAAGTCGTGCTCAATTCACGGGTTGAAGGCTGCGCTGATGACGATGGGGCAGCAGATGACACTTCAGAAGGTGACGCCGAACCGGATGAAGTACGTGCTATAGAAGCCGTGCTCAATTCACGGGTTGAAGGCGGTGCTGATGACGATAGGACAGTGGATGAAACTTCAGAAAGTGGCATCGAACTGGATGAAGTTCGGGCTAAAGAGGCCGTGCTCAATTCACTGGTTGAAGGCTTTGCTGATGACGATAGGTCAAGAGATGTAACTCCAGAAGGTGACACTGAACTGGTTGAAGTGCTGGCTACAGAAGTGGTGATCAATTCGCTGGTTGGAGGCTGTGCTGATGAAGTGAAGGTCTGGCTAGAACGAGAAACAGAGGGCGAATCGACTGTCAGCCAGACAGACGAGTTAAAGTAGAATTGACCCTCGAAGTTGGTCAGTCCACTTAAAGCACTGGCTGTGGAATTCCCGATGGGTGTCCAGATATTCAGGGTAAGTGTACGTGGGTCGGTAATTGCCACGCTTGAATTCACGTATCTTTCGCACTCACCTACAAATGGTAATCGATTTGCGGCTTTAATGCTGTATTCAAGTTGCTCTTGTCGCCAGAGTTTGACTGCCTGAAAGTGGTTGCAAGCGAGAACCAGCGTAACGATTCCTTTGATATTTATAGCTGTATTTTTTACCCGGACCTGATTGCCCGCGAGTGCATAATAAGGGGGTTCTTCATTGGTATCCGAATGACCGACAAGAGAGAAACCAAACTTTTCTTTTTTATATCCCGGCGACACAGTTTCCCACAAAATTTGGCCTGTATTGTCAATGTCGATCGTGTTTCTAAAGATGTCGATACTGCTTCCCGGCCCAATATGTAACTCAGCCGCCCACCCCATCTTGCCCTGGAATATGTTCCCGTTAATCGCAATCCTGAGAAACTGGCTTTTGATGGCGGGAAGTTTAATAAATAGCCCTCCATCAGCAATATAGTCGCGGTGCCATGAACCGATGGTATCACCGGTGACCATGTTATTGGCGAACATCAGGCCCGGCCCGGGGCGCAAAGCACTGACAGATGCATCCAGAGGTAGTCTGCAATCAATTCTGACTCCGTCCTGGCAATTGAGATTGAATACGTTGTTTTCTACAAACAGTCTCCGGTTAGTACAGCGTGCTGAAATAATAGTGCTAATTGGTTTGCGGCCATTAGGTGCAGTTGGCTGGAAATTAATGTGTCTTATATAGTTGTCTTTTGTTTCACTGAAACTAAATTCGTTAAAGGATCCAAGGGTGATCATATATAAATCTGTATAAGTTGCATCAGGCGATATGACGATTTCGTAACCTTCATTTGGAGCCCCGATAATGTCCTGTCCATCCTTCAAAACTATTTCACTGTCAATTAAATACTTAACCGGGATTTTACCTGATGCGGGGGTAACGGATTGAGAAAGCGTTGCGCCAGAAGTCGTTTCGGAAGAGAACAAAATAACGATGTTCTCTGGAATCTCATTGAGAAACTTACTTAAACTCTCTGACGAGTTGGTGCTGAGAACAATGCAGTGTCGTCCTCTAACAAGGTCTCTATATTGGTTTAGCCGCTGAAGAACCCCTGTCGCCTGATCTTTAAGAGAATCGCATGGTACCGTTATGGGGGGGAGTGTAGAAATAGAGGTTGCAGGAGTGGAGGTTGCAGGAATGGTTGTAGAAGCAGTGGTGAGTTGACTGGTTGAGGGACGCACTGTGGGTGTTGGTGCAGCACGCGCCGGCAACCTGTTTTGATCCATTGCAATTTCATGGATTAATTGAGGAGGTCTTTCCTGGCCGCAGTCAAATCCCCCTGGTGTGCAATCAATTCCAGCCAGTAGTGTTTGTTGTTTGGAGAAAACTTTTGGAAAGGGTAAATAGCCATCCCATCCGTTCCAGATAGTACGATTGAAAGAGGTAGCATCTGCGTCACCACCAGGATCGGCAAACTCATTCAGGACGGTGGGAAACTGGTTGTTTGCCTGTTGGGTGCCATTAATTCGGACAAGGTCACGGTAGGGGGTGTTAACGCCTTTGAGCATCGGCAGCTGTGTTGCATCACCGGCATTCCAGAGCGTGCTGTTCAAACC
>NZ_JAHHPQ010000347.1:0-9583 GCF_024606245.1 Endozoicomonas sp. SESOKO2 | reverse complement strand
CCAATTTATTGCAACCGCAGTAGGACAGCC
The DNA here is from genome assembly GCF_024606245.1 of Endozoicomonas sp. SESOKO2. Classification (NCBI taxonomy): domain Bacteria; kingdom Pseudomonadati; phylum Pseudomonadota; class Gammaproteobacteria; order Oceanospirillales; family Endozoicomonadaceae; genus Endozoicomonas; species Endozoicomonas sp. SESOKO2. Next base: position 9,553 of record NZ_JAHHPQ010000347.1, on the reverse strand, counting down.
TTAAGTCCGACAGGCTGCTAGTTACTTCCCCCGATAAAACTGCTTTAAACACAGGCAGCTCTCATCAAGTTCAGCACCTGACCGTAAATAAATACTTAAAAATGGAACGTTCGCACTTAAAACTATCTATATACCAAAAAGAAATTTAAAATTACCTTCTAATCAAACAAAGTAGCTTGAGAATACCCATGGCGCTTCTGGAAATCCTTCAATACCCTGACGAAAGACTTCGCACCATTGCCGAGCCCGTGGCTGAAGTAAACGACGATATTCGTAAAATAATCGATGACATGCTTGAAACCATGTACAAATCCGGGGGCGTTGGTCTGGCAGCCACTCAGGTCGATATCCATCTGCGCATTGTCGTGATGGACTTTTCCGATGATGGCAACGAGCCAATGGTTCTGATCAATCCAACGTTCGAACCTCTGACCGACGAATTAACGGATCTCTCTGAAGGCTGTCTGTCCATCCCGGGATTTTTCGAGCTGCTGGATCGTCCGGCTCAAGTCCGTTTGACTGCCCTGGACAGAGACGGAAACCCATACTCAAAAGATCTCGATGGCCTGCCTGCTGTCTGCGTACAGCATGAGATGGATCACTTGAATGGCAAACTGTTCGTGGATTATCTGTCGCGCCTGAAACAGGAACGTATTCGCAAAAAACTGGTGAAAAACAAGCGCCTTGCTATGGCTTAATGCTTCTGAAGACCTCCCGGAAGATGAGTTCCGGGGGGACTCAGATTTTACTCAGCCCCTTACTTTATCTATCATCGCCGCCAACCCTATCGTTCTGTCGAGCTTGTAGAAAACCCAATGAAAAGCCTTCGTATTGTCTTTGCCGGTACTCCGGATTTTGCCAGCGCCCACCTTCAAGCGGTTCTGGACAGTCAAGCGGTCATAGACAGTCAGCATGAAGTCATTGCCGTATACACCCAGCCAGACAGACCGGCGGGACGGGGCAGAAAACTGAAGCCCAGCCCGGTGAAAGCGCTGGCGCTGCAACATAATATCCCAGTGTTCCAGCCACTGTCTCTGAAAAAAGATGAAGCTGCCCGTGAACAGCTCGCCGCACTCAAGCCAGATCTGATGATTGTAGTAGCCTATGGTCTCATACTTCCGAAGAGTGTTCTGGATATTCCAACCTTTGGCTGCATCAATGTGCATGGATCGATTCTGCCGCGCTGGCGCGGTGCAGCCCCTATCCAGAGGGCCATTGCGGCCGGAGACGAAGAGTCCGGAGTCACCATTATGCAGATGGATGAAGGCCTGGATACTGGCGATATGCTGATTAAAGCCCACTGCCCGATTCACAAAACAGACACATCTTCCAATTTGCATGACCGCCTGATCGAAGTAGGCCAGCCGGCCCTGATCGAAGCCATTAATGCTATCGCTGAAGGCACTATTACTGCGGAAAAGCAGGATGACCGTTATACCAGTTACGCCCACAAAATGACTAAGGAAGAAGCCCGCATTGATTGGCACAAAACAGCAGCTAATCTTGACTGCCTGATACGGGCATTTAACCCTTGGCCAGTAGCGACAACCGAGTTGGAAGGGATCGCCATTCGGGTCTGGGAGGCAGAACGGGTTGAAGAAAACCACGCTGAAACACCCGGCACTCTGATTAAGGCTGACAAATCAGGTCTGGATATTGCCTGTGCAAAAGGCATACTCCGTCTGACTAATGTACAGTTATCTGGCAGTCGTGCCATGCCCGTTCAGGACCTGCTCAACAGCCGCAGGGATATGTTTATACCCGGGACAAAATTCAACTAATGGCCAAACAATCTTCCGTTCGACTGGCAGCAGCCAAAGTGATTAGCCGTGTTGCTTCCGGTGAATCCCTGAGTCAGGTTCTACCTGAATATCAGGAGGGTCTGCGCCAGAAAGATCAACCCCTTCTGGCAGAGCTGAGCTACGGCACGCTGCGTTACTATTTTCGTCTGGATAACTGGCTCAGTGCCCTTATGGACAAACCGCTGAAATCAAAAGAGCAGACCATTCACAGCCTGATTCTGGTGGGGCTCTACCAACTTTTCTATACGCGCATTCCAGCACACGCCGCTATCGGAGAAACGGTCCAGGTCACCCGTATGATGGGTAAAGCCTGGGCCAGGGGTCTTGTGAATGGCGTTCTGCGTTCTGCACAGCGTCAGGAAGATGCGCTCAATGCACTGTCCGATTCCAACGATATTTGTCTCACCGCTCACCCACAGTGGCTGATCGGCAAGATCCGTAAAGCATGGCCTGATCATTGGCAGGCTATAGCCCGGGCCAACAATCAGTCTCCTCCCATGACCCTGCGGGTTAATGAGCAGCATTTAAAGCGTGATCGTTACCTGAAAAAATTGCTGGATAACTGTATCCAGGCTTCATCTTCTCTGGTGTCTCCCCAGGCAATCACCCTCACACGGGCTCTCCCGGTAGAACATCTGCCCGGCTTTTCTGAAGGTGTGGTCAGTGTTCAGGATGAATCCGCCCAGCTTTCCGGAAACCTGTTGCCCATCAAAGAAGGCGACAAGGTTCTCGATGCCTGCTGCGCCCCGGGAGGAAAAACCTGCCAATTGCTGGAAATGTTTCCGGGTATTGAACTGGATGCCCTGGACATAGATGAGAAGCGACTGACTCGTGTTCAGGAAAATCTGGATCGCATTGGCCTGAAAGCCCAACTCCTGACCGGTGACAGTACTCAGCCTGATCAATGGTGGAACGGACAGAGTTACGATCATATTCTGCTGGACGCTCCCTGCTCAGCTACCGGCGTAATCCGCCGCCACCCGGATATTAAACTGCTTCGCAAACCCGAGGATATTGATGCATTGGCCGAGCTACAAGGCAAAATCCTTAATACCCTATGGTCATTGCTAAAGCCCGGTGGCACACTGCTCTACGCGACTTGTTCCATAATGCCGGCTGAAAACAGCAAACAAATTGCCGTTTTCCTCGAACGACAAGTAGACGCAGCACTGCAACCCCTTCCCGGAGAATGGGGACTGGATACCGGCTTTGGGCGACAAATTCTGCCTGGTTCAGGAGACGGCTTTTTCTATAGTCTGCTGAAAAAAGTACGCGGTGATTCTGACGTGACCATTGAGAGCCCTCAGCCTGGTGAGAGCTCTCAGCCTATTGAAAGCTCTCTGATAATAAAAAGCCATCAGGAAAGTCTATGAAAATCATCATTCTCGGTGCCGGACAAGTAGGTGGAACTCTGGCAGAAAACCTGGCCAATGAAGAGAACGACATCACGGTAGTGGATGCCAACGGCGAGCTTCTCAGGGAGCTACAGGATCGTATTGATATCCGGACCATCCAGGGTATGGCCTCATTCCCCTCTGTACTCAAACAGGCCGGTGCTGATGATGCTGACATGCTGGTAGCGGTAACTAACAGCGATGAAGTGAACATGGTGGCCTGCCAGATCGCCTACACCCTGTTTCACACACCTTCCAAGATTGCCCGTATTCGTCAGGCGGCGTACCTGAACAAGGAAAACCTGTTTGGCGATGATGCTCTGCCCATCGATGTATTGATCAGCCCGGAGCAAGTCGTCACCAACTACATTCGACGCCTTCTTGAACGTCCCGGAGCACTTCAGGTTCTGGACTTTGCCAATGGCCGCGCCCAACTGGTGGCTATGAAAGCCTATTATGGCGGTCCATTGGTTGGCCAGGAATTACGCTACCTGCGTGAACATATGCCCAGCGTTGACACCCGGGTGGCTGCGATTTTCCGCCGCGGCAAGGCCATCATGCCCAAAGGTACAACAGTGATTGAGGCCGATGATGAGGTCTTCTTCATCGCTGACCGCTGTCATATCCGGGCTGTCATGAGTGAACTTCAGAGGCTCGATGATGATTACAAACGCATCATTATTGCCGGCGGCGGTAACATTGGTCTGCGCCTCGCCCAATCGGCTGAAAATGATTTCAAGGTGAAAATCATTGAACAGAATATGGAGCGCTGTCAGTTCCTGTCCGAGACCCTGATCAAAGCCATGGTTTTCAACGGCAATGCCTCCGATAAAGAACTGCTGATTTCTGAAAACATTGAAGAGACAGATGTCTTTTGTGCCCTGACCAACGATGATGAAGCTAACGTCATGGCCGCTATGCTGGCCAAACGTCTTGGTGCCCGTAAAGTAATGGCTCTGATTAATAATCCTGCCTACGTTGATCTGGTTCAGGGAGGTGAAATAGATATTGCGATTTCCCCACAGCAGGCCACTATCGGCAGTCTTCTGAAACACGTACGAAGAGGGGACGTTGTTAACGTTCACTCTCTCCGTCGAGGCGCAGCAGAAGCCATTGAAGCCATTGCTCATGGCGACGAACATTCATCCAGAGTCGTCGGTAAAACGGTTCAGCAGGTCGAGCTGCCTCCCGGAACAACCATTGGGGCCATAGTCAGAAACGATGAAGTGTTAATTGCACACGACACTACCCGTATAGAGTCAGGAGATCATATCATTCTGTTTCTGACCAACAAAAAACGTATTCACGAAGTAGAACAGCTCTTTCAGGTTGGACTGGGCTTTTTTTAAACGATGCAGTCGTGCTGGTCTTGCGCACTTAATCATTGAATCAGACAGCATGGCCGCTGTCTGTATAACCAGAAAAACAGGGTCTTATGCAGTTTTCTGTCGTTTTGCCTGTCTTGGGCATTCTTTTGATGCTATTCAGCTTCTCCAGCCTTCCGCCTCTGGCGGTGGCGATGATTTATGGGGAAACTGAAATTTCACTGTTTTTATATACTTTTTTCCTGACGTTTCTCATCGGTTTGTTACTCTGGTTTCCTTTCAGAAAAATCAAATCAGATTTACGCCCCCGCGAAGGCTTTATCATCACCGTCCTTTTCTGGGTCGTTTTGGGAGGCATGGGTTCCCTGCCACTCTTACTGATGGAAGACCCGGGCCTCAGTGTGACGGACGCTGTATTCGAGTCCATGTCGGGCCTCACCACCACTGGCGCTACGATACTGACGGGCATTGATCATCTGCCTAAATCAATCCTCTTTTACCGTCAGCAACTTCAGTGGCTGGGGGGCATGGGTATCATTGTTCTGGCAGTGGCTATCATGCCTATGCTGGGGGTCGGAGGTATGCAACTTTATCGGACAGAAACACCGGGCCCCATAAAGGACAACAAGCTGACACCCCGAATCAAGGAAACAGCGAAAGCACTATGGCTGCTCTACCTGACACTGACAGCAATATGTGCGCTGGGTTACTGGCTGGCAGGTATGAATCTTTTTGATGCCGTCAGCCACAGCTTTTCCACCGTAGCCATTGGTGGTTTCTCAACCCACGATGCCAGCATTGGCTATTTTGAATCACCACTGATTAATGCCACTGCCACCTTCTTTATGCTGGTAGCCGGTATTAACTTTGCGCTTCACTTTTTCGCCTGGCGTAATAAATCCACCTATCACTACTGGAGAGACCCCGAGGTTCGCACTTATTTGCTGATCCTTCTGGTGGTCTCATTAATTACGGTGGCAGGTCTCTATTTCTCCGGCACTTATGATCTGGCAAACTCACTGGATCACGGTATTTTCGAAGTCGTTTCTGTTGCCACGACCACCGGTTATGCCACCAGCGGTTTCTCAGCCTGGCCAACATTCCTGCCACTTCTTCTCTTTATGACCAGTTTTGCCGGGGGATGTGCCGGCTCAACGGCAGGTGGCATGAAGGTGATTCGTGTGCTGCTGATCTTCAAACAGGGGGTAAGAGAACTTCGTCGTTTGGTTCATCCCAATGCTGTTTACACCATCAAACTGGGTGGCAAGGCCGTTCATAGTCGAGTCGGTGAGGCTGTCTGGGGATTCTTTGCCACCTATGTATTTCTGTTTGCTGTCATGATTCTGGCCGTAATGGCCACGGGCGTTGACCTGACCACTGCTTTTTCTACCGTAGCGTCCAGCATGAACAACCTGGGCCCCGCCCTGGGTGAAGCCGCCGAAAATTACAGCGCTCTTCCCGATACAGCGAAATGGATTCTCTGTTTTGCCATGCTGCTGGGTCGTCTGGAAATCTTCACACTGCTGGTATTGTTTACACCCACATTCTGGAAATACTGAGAATAGAAAAGTTATTCACAGCTATCAACAACTTATCCACACCTTCATCAGAACTCCATGATCCTGCCCCATAGAGTTTTGAGGATATTGTTGCTCTGTTATACACAACGACCACATTTCCAGAGGGATACAACGGTATCCGCTCCAGAACCAAAACGTTATAATCCGCTGCTGTTTCCAGAAAATGACACTTAATGCACAAATGAGCCGTTTCACGCTCAGGCTTTCAGTGGCATTGCAAGCACCCGGGTCGTCATGGAGGTTGAACCAGAAGCGTCAGCTCCCTGAATTGTCGAGGCTATTGGCAGCCGGGATAGAGGAATAAAGCCTAATTTTGAGCCTCCATGAGGTAGTACTGTGACTTCTCAAAGCACGCCTGATATCAAGACATTCCAGGGCCTTATCTTGGCCCTTCAGCAGTTCTGGGCTCGCCAGGGCTGTGTCATTATGCAGCCACTGGACATGGAAGTGGGCGCAGGCACCTTCCATCCAGCGACCTTCCTTCGCGCAATAGGTCCTGAAAACTGGAACTCTGCCTACGTGCAGCCCAGCCGCCGTCCAACCGATGGACGCTATGGTGAAAACCCAAACCGCCTACAGCACTACTATCAGTTCCAAGTGGTGATGAAACCCTCTCCGGATAACATTCAGGAACTTTACCTGGATTCCCTCAGGGAGCTGGGCATCGACCCACTGGTGCATGACCTTCGCTTTGTAGAAGACAACTGGGAATCCCCAACACTGGGTGCCTGGGGTCTGGGCTGGGAAGTCTGGATGAATGGCATGGAAGTCACTCAATTCACCTACTTCCAACAGGTAGGTGGTATTGAGTGCTATCCGGTCACTGGCGAAATCACATACGGCCTTGAGCGTCTGGCCATGTATATTCAGGGTGTTGACAACGTATACGACTTGATTTGGACTGAAGGTCCACAGGGCACAGTGTCATACGGCGATGTTTTCCACCAGCAGGAAGTAGAGATGTCTACTTTCAACTTTGAACACGCTGACACTCAGGAACTGTTCCATCAATTCGATTTTTATGAAGCCGAATCCAGGCGTCTGGTTGAAGCGGGCCTGCCTCTGCCTGCTTATGAGTATGTCCTGAAAGCTTCTCATACCTTCAACCTACTGGACGCCCGTCACGCCATCTCGGTGACAGAGCGTCAGCGCTTTATTCTGCGAGTCAGAACCCTGGCCAGAGCCGTAGCCAAAGCCTACTTTGATACTCGCCTTCATCTCGGCTTCCCACTGGCCAGTGACGATATCCGTACAGAAGTTCTGGCCAGTCTGGAAGACAGCAAGACACAGGAGAAGAAGTAGTGAGCCAGAAAGATTTCCTGGTCGAGCTGGGAACAGAAGAACTACCCCCGAAAGCGCTGAAAAGCCTTTCCAATGCATTCACTCATGGCATCCTGGATCGCCTGAAGAACGCTCAACTGTCTTTTGACAGCTTTGAAGCCTTTGCCGCACCTCGTCGTCTGGCTTTGCTGATCAAGGGTCTGGATACTGCACAACCTGATCAGCAGCTTGAGCGCCGCGGCCCCGCGGTAAAAGCCGCCTTCGACAGAGAAGGCAAGGCCACTAAAGCAGCCGAAGGTTTTGCCCGTTCTAACGGCGTTTCAGTCGATCAGTTGGAAACGCTGACAACCGATAAAGGCGCCTGGCTTGTCTACCGTACGGTTCAACAGGGTTGCGAGACCACTCAACTACTGCCAGACATGGTCAGCCAGTCTCTGAATGAACTGCCTATTCCCAAGCGTATGCGTTGGGGAGCACAGCGCACTGAGTTTGTTCGCCCAGTCCACTGGTTAGTGATGCTGATGGGGGAAGAGGTAGTCGATTGCGAAATTCTGGGCCTTCAATCAGGTAACCAGACTCGAGGCCACCGATTTCACGCTAACCAGCCTCTGACCGTTAACCAGCCTGCCGATTATCATAATCTTCTGAGAGAGCAGGGTAAGGTGATGGCTCTCTTCGAAGAAAGACGCAATCTCATCAAGCAACAGGTGGCAGAAGTGGCGAGCGGCCTGGGTGGCGAAGCGGTCATTGATGAAGACCTGCTCGATGAAGTGACAGCATTGAATGAGTGGCCCGTTGCCCTGTCCGGTCGTTTTGATGATGAATTTCTGGAAGTCCCCGCAGAGGCCCTGATCTCTTCCATGAAGGAGCATCAGAAGTATTTCCATGTCGTGTCAAGAGATCCATCTCAGGAAGGAAAGTTACTTCCCCATTTTATAACCATTTCTAATATCGAGAGCGTAGAGCCCGAACAAGTAGTATCCGGTAATGAACGGGTAATAAGACCCCGTCTCTCGGATGCCAAATTTTTCTTTGATACGGACAAAAAAACCACACTTGAAGCTCGCAGGGAGACCCTGAAACCTATCGTCTTCCAGGCACAACTGGGATCGTTGTTCGATAAAAGCGAACGTATTGCTAAACTGGCTGGTTTCATCGCCAGACAGGAGACTGGGCAAGAACAGTTGGCTGTCCGTGCCGGAGAACTGTGTAAATCAGACCTGACTTCAGAAATGGTTCTGGAATTCCCTGAATTACAGGGCATCATGGGTCAGTACTACGGCGCAAACGATGGCGAAGCACAGGAGGTATGTCTCGCTTTGAATGAGCAGTACATGCCACGCTTTGCAGGTGATCAACTGCCTTCCAATCTGACAGGTTGTGCCGTAGCGATTGCTGACAAAATCGATACTATTACCGGCATCTTTGGCATCAATCAACCACCTTCAGGTAATAAAGATCCGTTTGCACTGCGAAGAGCCACCCTGGGTGTCCTGCGTATTATTGTTGAGAAGAAACTGGATCTGGATCTTCGTGATCTCATTAATCAGTCTGTCGAAGGTTATCAGGCACAAGGGGTTGTGCTGCCAGCAGCCAATAATGAACAGCTGACAGAAACTGTTCTGGATTTCATGCTGGAGCGATTCCGCTCCTGGTATCAGGATGAGCAGATTCCTGTAGAAGTCTTCCTGTCTGTTAAGGCCCTGAAACCTTCTCGCCCCTTCGATTTTGATCAGCGCGTTAAGGCAGTGCATCGCTTTAGCCAGATGGCAGAAGCCGAAACGCTATCTGCCGCCAACAAGCGTGTTTCCAATATTCTGGCTAAAGCCGGAAATCTGGTCATTCCTGACGCCGTTGACCCCGGACTGATGACAGAAGCCGCGGAGAAGGCTCTGGCCAAAACCCTGGCCGACAGCAAAGAAAAGGTTGCACCGATTCTGGAACAGAGACAATACTCAGTCGCTATGGAAAGTCTGGCACCACTGAAAGACTCTGTAGACCGCTTCTTTGATGAAGTATTAGTCAACGCTGAAGATGAGCAGGTTCGTTTGAACCGCTATGCGCTTTTGAAACAATTACGCAGGCTGTTCTTACACGTTGCCGATATTTCATTACTCTAGGGGGCGTTCTTATCCAACCGAACGAACAGATAAAAACATCAGTAACCTGAC
>NZ_JAHHPQ010000346.1:0-9253 GCF_024606245.1 Endozoicomonas sp. SESOKO2 | reverse complement strand
AGGAGAATAGCGAGCTATTTGACGAACAAAAGCGGATTTTCAGACCAATTTGCTGTCGCCGCAGTAGGACAGCCTTAAGTCCGACAGGCTGCTAGGGAGTAAAGATGATGGATCGTATAAGCATAAAACCCGCTAAAACGACCTCTGACAGGCTATTTATATCGGGCGGTTGTCGTTCTTTGTATCCTTGTCTATAACTGTACTTGACCTTCTAACAAGAGTGAATGTCTGATGTTATTCAACTCACTGAAAAAAACAGGGTTAATAGCCCTGTTTTTGGTCTCTGTTTTTTCTCTTCAGACACAGGCTGAGAATGATTTTAAACTCGAATACCGAAGGCCACCCAGCATGCTTCCCGAGGATATCAGCAAGTTGAAGCCAACGGTTTTGTTATGTTTCGTCAGAAATGTTGAAAATGATGACAACGCATCCGACGACCCCGGCAGATCTAAAGAGAGTAAAGAGTATATTGGTCATGTCACTACGATAACATCAGAAAAATCCAGCATACATATCTGCAGATATCATGCAAATGGTTCTGTGCAAGAAGAGTTCACAAACTATGATTGGCTGGACGCAGGTTTCTATGAGATTGATGGTTTCATGCATTTCCATACAACAAAAGTCACTCTCCCGGGTTCAAAAAACTATTATTACGTTATGAGAGCGCCTGAAAATGATTCTAAGGATAACGAACCAATATGTGCATTGGTCGACAAACAAGAAGGTAAAATATCCTTTGGTTATGAGCAAAACGACAGTGGTAATATGATATGTGGAAAGCGGGATCTCGTCAAAGCTGTTTATGATCACACTTACGAAAGAATAAACTGCGCAAAAAGACCATGCGCAAAAGGACCACAAGACCACAGCTCAGCATGTATTAAATCAGGTGGTGCGCCGGCTTCATGTCCTTCCGATGCGGTCACCACCCATTGTCACAATTGTAGTGGCAGTGGCTGTGGCGCCTTCGAATGCTCAGCATTTACACACTGGGATCCATGCCCGGACGACACCTTTTGCGGTTATGAAACGTGCGTAGGTGGACTATGTGACGAAAAACCATGGTGCAGGCCTACAACACTAAATGACGAGCTGTAAATAATCCCTGATTCTGTTAGGGCATGATGACTGCCTGACGTTAATGATTAAAAAGCTTCGGGAAGTCATCATCATTTATCTACAGTCTATTCGGACAAATAGACAAAACGTTGCGGGTGCGTTGTTGTGAGCACAGGTATTTTTTTCTGAGCAGCAGGACGCCTCCTCTAATCCTTTCTACCATGTGTTTTCAGATCGTTAAGGGGAGTCTGAGCTGCACTGATGCGCAGCGCCTGAACATAGATGATGTGCTACCATGAGTTGCCGATTGATAATAATGGATGGGACAGAGTGTTTCTGTCCAGTAGTAAATCAGGTAACAAACCATGCTTTCCTTTCGTCTATTCGCAAGAACTTTTTTTACTCTTGCACTTGCATATACAGTAATGAATGCTAAAGCAGATGATGATCTGGTTGATAGCATCACCGAGTATATCGTTACTATTGATGAACTATACGATGAAATTCTCGTCACACATCGGCAAGGAGATAATTGTCATCTTATTATTTCACATACTCTTGGCCCATCAATTAATCAACAGCCACCACAGCCAAGTGCAGCAATTATCTTCCCTGAAACTTTTTATCGTCAAAACCCACTTTACGATGTTGAACTCTGGCCACCTTCTTTCTCTTTAGCTCCGGATCGTTTGTTCTCTCCTTCTTCAGGTGAAGGGGTCATGACTTATGACGCTCTTCAAATGCTTACACACGAGAATTTAATTCAAATGACAACTGAGTCTGACGAACGACCTGGTTTCGCAATCGCTCTCCCGATAGGGCCTATTGAAATTGAAAGCCAGAATCAGTTATACGTGATTGATCCCATTCTTTATAGTCCAATAGTCACTACTTGCGGAAGCACTGCATCATCCGGCATTGAAAATGAACCAGCATCCGACAGAAGCACCAACAAGCAAACCTCACGATCAAAACTGAAAAGAAAAGCGCCTCATGCAAACACATTAGCTGAGGCCACCCCACGACCGTCACTTGCAGAAGAAGGGCCCTCCACTGCCGCTGCTTCTGAAAGTACCGCTGCGGGTGAGCAGGATCAGTACCAATTTCATATCACAGGACATATTAATCTGGGCATCGAAGCCCCACGTACACCAAGAGCAAAGAATAACAGGAAGAGAAAAAAAACGGTTACTGTTCCAGTAACAATGCTTGTCAGCACCAACACTGCAGAAGGCACAGTCGAGATAGACTCTCTTTCATCCAGAAACTCAAAATATGCAATTAATATATCTCGCAAACCGTCTCAAGCCAGCTCGTCAGTAGCGGATAAAAGCCTCCAGAAAGTCTGGCAGATAATACAGAGGCGGGCAATTCAAAGGATTCTTGGAGAGGTTGCGGGCCCACAAATTTATTGTGTTAGACAGGTAACAGGAACCCCACCACCTCCAGAGGCCAAAACAATAGAGGTGATTCCAAAAATAAAATTACAGGTAAGCGAGGAAATTGATTCCATCAGCTCTGTAGCTAATATGCACATAGAATCCGACCCCTGACTTCCAGTAGGGCTATATGGTCCGCCCCGTTTTGCAAGAGCCTGTCTCTTCTCATTAGCCTCAATAGCAACCCGTGTTAAGAAGTTGGACACCAATTGGTGATATACTGGCTCTCTTAGCTCCAGACATCAAAGCAAACCGTGCACAGACTCAACGACCGACAGGCCGAAGCCGTAAAGTATATTGATACCCCCTTGCTGGTTCTCGCCGGTGCAGGCAGTGGCAAGACCAGTGTTATCACCACCAAGATTGCTTACCTGATTCAGGAATGTGGTATCAATGCCCGCAATATCATTGCCGTGACCTTCACCAATAAGGCAGCACGGGAAATGAAAGAGCGTGTTGGCAGGCTGGTCAAGGGCAGAACCTCCCACGGTTTGACGGTTTCAACTTTTCACAACCTCGGGCTTAACCTGATCCGCAAGGAGTGCAAGACGTTGGGTTACAAGCCGGGCTTTTCCATTTTTGATGCCCAGGATGCCCATGCCCTGATAGGCGAATTGATGCAGCGGGAAATAGGATCAGACGAAGAGAGTGTTGATGCCGTTCAGCACATAATTTCCAACTGGAAGAATGACCTGATCCTGCCACCACAGGCCATGGCCAACGCCCGTCAGCCCAACGAGCAACTCGCCGCCAGAGTTTATGAACACTATAACCGCACATTAAAAGCCTTTAATGCGGTTGATTTTGATGACTTGATTCTGCAACCGGTCATGCTGTTTCGTGAGCATCCGGAGGTTCTGGAGCGCTGGCAAAACAAAACTCACTATGTGCTGGTCGATGAATATCAGGATACCAATGGTGCCCAGTATGAATTGATCAGCCGACTGGTTGGAGACCGTGGCAAACTCACCGTGGTCGGTGACGACGATCAGTCTATTTACGCCTGGCGCGGTGCCCGCCCTGAAAATCTGGCCCTGCTCAAGGACGATTATCCTGCCCTGAGGGTCATCAAGCTCGAGCAGAATTACCGCTCCACCAGCCGTATCCTGAAAGCTGCCAATACCCTGATTGCTAATAACCCCCACGTGTTCGAAAAAACACTCTGGAGTGAGCTGGGTATGGGAGAGATCATTCGGGTCATTCGATGCCGTAATGACGAAATGGAATGTGAACGCATCGCTACCGAGATCCTGACCCAGAAGCTGAAGAACGGTACTAACTGGAAAGATTATGCCGTGCTGTATCGGGGCAACTTCCAGTCTCGCTTGCTGGAAATGAAGCTTCAGCATCATCAAATTCCTTACCACATCAATGGCGGCACCTCATTTTTCGCCCGGGCAGAAGTCAAGGATATGATGGCTTATCTCAGACTGCTGGTGAATCAGGATGATGACAACGCCTTCCTGCGAGTTGTTAACGTCCCCCGTCGTGAGATAGGCCCGGCTACTTTAGAAAAGCTGGGCAATTACGCCGGTACTCACAACCTGAGCCTTTACGCGGCTTCACAGGAAATGGGCCTTCAGGAAGAGCTGTCTCCCAAGTATGTAGAGAAGCTGCGCAGTTTTACCCAGTGGCTGGACTCTGTATCCCGCCGCTGCCAGACTGATGAAGACCCGATTGCCGCTATCCGTGAAATGATTGACGACTGCGGCTATGAAAACTGGCTGATGCAAACCACAGCAACGCCAGTAGGGGCGGAGAAACGCATGGGCAATGTTGGGTTCCTGATCGACTCACTCCAGCAGACTCTGGAACGAGGTGACGAAGACTCTACGGTAGAAGACGCCATCGCCAGACTGATTCTCAGGGACATGATGGAACGTCAGGAAGAGCAAGAAGATAACGACAAGGTACAGTTATTAACGCTCCATGCCTCCAAGGGACTTGAGTACCCATATGTTTTCATGATGGGCATGGAAGAGGATCTTCTGCCCCACCGAACCAGCATTGAAGAAGACAACATTGAAGAAGAACGACGTCTGACTTACGTTGGCATCACCCGTGCCAGAAAGACTTTGACCATGACACTGGCAGGGCAGCGAAAGCAGTACGGTGAAATCATTGATACTACACCCAGTCGTTTTCTGGACGAACTGCCGCAGGAAGACCTGGAGTTTACAGGCTTTGGCGAGAAAGCCAGTAAGGAACAAAATACTCTGACCGGTAATGCGGCGCTGGCCATGTTACGCAGTCGGTTGAGCGACTGAATAGCCATCCTTCTATTGGCAGACGGGCTGTCCTGCGATGAAGCGGCCCATCTCAAAAACCATTCGGATTTTTCCTCTGCCAGTTTCAGGCACCCCTGACCCTCTCATCGAGCTGCAACAGAGCTCCCACCCGCTTTTTTAATGGGTAGACCGGATAACAAGAGCGGCTGCCATGTTTCTGCATGATGGCTCTTTATAGTCTATATATACGAACACGAATACGAGTAATTCTCATCATTGTTTTTCGCGGTACGCACTCAATGAACAACAGCCCGATGAAAGATCAGTATCGGAAAAGCCCACCTATCTGCACAAAGTCGCCTTTACTATTATTGTCACTTGTCGTTTTTTTTCCAAATTGGAACAGTTGGGCCAGCACTATTAAGCTGGACAATAATCATTTCAATCAATACCTGAACACCAACCACCCGGTCAAAAATACGGCTACTTTAGCCCTTACTTCACCCAGTCCGGTGTCACCTCCAGAAGTTTCATTTGCTATCCCATCAACATCAGCACAGCCATCAACCAGTGCATTGAAAGCTACTTCTGTAACACGTACTTCAACCACTTCGGTATCACCGTCGGTCATTTCATCCGCTGCCCCATCATCAACAGCACAGCCTTTAAGCAGCGAATTGACCACTCATTCTGTTGTACGTACTTCATCCAGTTCGGTGTTACCTTCGGAAGTTACATCGGCTGCCCTATCGTCATCAGCACAGCCATCGACCAGCGAATTGACCACTCATTCTGTGGAACTTACTTCATCCAGTTCGGTGCCGCCTTCTGAAGTTTCATCCGCTGCCTCATCGTCATCAGCACAGCCTTCAACCAGCGAATTGAGCACTAATTCTGTAGCCCGAAATTCAGCCAGTTCGGTATCACCGTCAGTAGTTTCATCTGCTGTCATATCGTCATCAGCACAGCCTTTAACCAGCAAAGAGACCACGGCTTCTTTAGCCCATACTTCATCCAGCCTTGTGTCACTTCCAGACACTTCGTCCGCTGTCCCGGCATCATCAGCACAGCCTTCAGTCAGCAAAGTGACCACGGCTCCTTTAGCCCGCACTTTATCGAGTTCGGTGTCACCTTCGGAAATGTCAACCGCTGTCCTGGCGTCATCAGCACAGCCTTCAAGCAGCAGGGCCAGAACTATTCAGCTGGACAATAATAATTTCAATCATTATCTGAATCCCGACCACCCAGTCGAAGGTCACTATGAGTTAATCGGCAATATTGACCTGCAATTAGCTGACTGGAAACCTGTCGGCAATGCCTCCAAACCATTCTCTGTCACTCTGCTTGGCAACGGCCACATTATTTCCGGCCTCAAAGTTTCAACATTTGCAGATAATGCTCCCTCGGGCTTGTTTGGGTCATTGGAGAACAGCACCATCAGGCAGATCCTGCTTAACCGGCCAAGAGTGACCAGTACCGGAAACAAGAGTCCAACTGGTGCACTTGCAGGAGAGTTGAAAGGCAGCAGGGTTGAAGAGGTTTTCAATTTTGACGGAACCATCCAAACGAGCGGTTTTCACAGTCATGGCGGAGGTATAGCGGGCAGTGTTTCTGATAGCATCGTACACAATAGCCTGAACAACGGCACCGTTTTTATAACCGGTTCCGCCAGCAAAGGCGGTATCGCTGGATTGGCCGATCAGTCGTCGTCTATTTCAAATAACCTGAATACCGGAAAAATAAGCTCCAGGAATTCAGATTACTCACCTGCCGGTGGCATTGTCGGAACACTGAGAAGCAAGAGTGTTGCTAACAGTAACACAAATACCGGCGAGGTGACGGTTAGACATACCGAAAGCTCCGGAGGGATTGCAGGAGAAGCAGAAGCAGTCAGGATCTTGCATAACCTGAACACCGGAAGAATAGCTTCCGAGTATCTGAATGGCACTAGCCGGAGAGCTGGACGCAGTGGTGGAATAGTAGGAAAGGCCTTCAGGCAAACACTGGTCAGCAAAAACCTCAACACAGGCAACATATTTTCAAATTATTATGATACACACGCCGGTGGAATAGCAGGGCAAGTGATCAACGCTGCTGTCGTTCAAAATGTCAATGTCGGAACTGTCACTACTCGCGGTCAAAGAGGACATGCTGGAGGTATTGCCGGACAGGCCGAGGGTGGGAGCACTCATGATAACCTCAATGCCGGAGCCATCATAACGGAAAGTATGAGGGCTGATCTCGGTGGTATTTCCGGGGCGGCCACTCTCTCGGCCTCAGTTTACAACAATGTTAATACGGGTTCAGTTAAAGCTCAGGCTGCCCATAGCTACATGAGCGGAGCAGTGGGAAGAGTCGCAGGGGAAGGTCGTATTGAGAAAAACCTGGATACTTTCACAAAGTATCAACCGACTGATGGGAGTGATGATGGGCGCAATACAGGCATCATAAGACTATCCAATAGCGATCTCAAATCAAATCTGAACGGTTTAAACAGCACGCTCTGGAATGCCGGCGATACATCGCAGCTGCCGATGCTCAGAGGCATTAACACTCCCTATCGTGAACTTGTTCGAATAAATGGCACCAAACAGGTAAATAACCAGCTTCCCACCGTACTGAACGAGTTTGCAGACCCCGGTGGTGCCGCAAACGCCACCTCTTTCAATCGTACTGTCTGGAACGGTCGGAATGGCTACTTACCTTTTCCAAAAGTGTTCTTCGAACCACCCATATTACTGATCGGAATTGATTGCATGCAAGGAGGATTTGACTGCGGCAAAAGAACACCTCCTCAATTGATCCATGAAATTGAAATAGATCCAGACAGGTTGCCAAAGTATACGGTTCCAACACCCGATGGCCCTGATCTGACAAGACATTGTTCGCCGCATAGGATTTATAGTATTTCATGGAATAGGAACGATGCGCACATAGCGTTGGCAATAACTTCCGGTCCATATCCACAAACCAGAGAGTGTCGATTTGCAGGGGCCGTACAAATCTTTGGCATGGATGCTTCGGGGAATTTCGAACTCTTGTACACCATGAAAGATCCGAAAATCGGGGTATGGAGCCTTGACTATAATCACGATGGCAGCCGGTTAGCAGTTGGCAGTTATGACCGTAATGTCTGGGTTTACAACGTGCTGGACGGATACACTCTGGAGCATGTCCTAGACGATAGTACAAAATGGGTACGGATCGTCAAGTACAACCACGATGGCACCCTGCTGGCGGCCGGCTCAAGTGATGGCAAGGTCAGAATTTATAACGGGATGTATCCGGGCATCCCCCTGTACACCCTGACCGCACCAAACGGGATACGGAGCCTTGACTACAACCGCGACGACACCCGGCTGGCCACCGTAGGGAATGATGCCAAGGTCAGGATTTATGACGGGAGAATCCCGACCTCGCCCCTGCAAACTCTGTCCGATCCAGAAGGCCATATATGGGCCGTTGTCTACAACCATAACAGCACCCGGATAGCAGCCGGTGGGAATGATCATAAGGTTTGGATTTATAACGGTACGAATCCGACCTCCCCCCTGCACGTCCTCTACGGTGCAACAAGCTCGATTCTGTGTATCGACTACAGTCGCGACGACACTCAGCTGGCAGCCGGGGGGGTTGATTATAAGGTCAGAATTTATGAAGTCAGAAATTCATCTAACCTCCTGTACATCCTGCCCGATTCGAAAAACTCTCTCCGGAGCGTTAAATACAGCCACAACGGCAAATGGCTGGCAGCAGGGGGAGATGATCAACGTCTGAGAATTTATAAGATCGATACTTCATCGTCGTCTACACAGCCAGCAACCGACGAATTGACTACCGCTTCCGTTCACCCTGCCTTGCTCAGTTCGGAGTCACCATCAGAAGCTTCATCTGCTGTGCCATCGTCATCGGTACAGCCGACAACCAGCGGGGCCAGAACAATTCAGCTAGACAATAATAATTTCAATCAATATCTGAATGCCGAACACCCAGTCGAAGGACGCTATGAGTTAACCGGTGATATTGACCTGCGATCAGTTGACTGGAAACCCGTCGGCAATATTTCCAAACCATTCTCTGTCACTCTGCTTGGCAACGGTCACGTTATTTCCGGCCTCAAAGTTTCAACGTCTGCAGATAATACTCCCTCAGGCTTGTTCGGGTCATTGCATTACAGCACCATCAGACAGGTTCTGTTACAACAGCCAAAAGTGATCAGTACCGGAGACAACAGCCCGACCGGTGCGCTTGTAGGAGAGTTGAAAGGCAGTAAAATTGAAGAGGTAGTCAATTCTGCCGGAAGCATCCAAACAGGCGGTCTTCACAGTCATGGCGGAGGTATAGCGGGCAGTGTTTCTGACAGTGTCATACGCGATAGTGTGAACACCGGCACTGTTTTTACAACCGGATCCGCCAGCAAAAGCGGTATCGCTGGATTGGCCGTTCAATCATCGTCTATTTCAAATAATCTGAATACCGGAAAAATAAGCTCCAGAGATTCATATAACTCACCTGCCGGTGGCA